>CAIQBF010000022.1 GCA_903869975.1 uncultured bacterium
ATCATTGATGCACTCCCCCTTTTTGATCAACATCGTTCCCAAGTGCGGCACTTTTCGACATGCTTCAATCGACAGTTCGTCGGCTCTCGACCAAGTTCGGGCAGCAGCTATCCGTAGTAGCGGGCGGCATACCGCCGCCCGCCGCCGCGGGTTCGAATATCGCCGCCCGCCGCCCGCCGCCCCAACAGCGCCAACAACAACAACAACAACAACAACAACAACACCACCAACAACGCCGGAATTATATTCCCAAGAAGGCGGGGTCCGAATTCATCTACTCCCGCCTTGGCGAATCGACCATGATGACCCCGATAATCGCTCAGCTGCAGCAGGAATGCTGGGACGGGTACGTCGCCACCGGCCGGGGATGTCAGACTCTCTTCCAGCTCATCGACACGAATTCGTCCGGTCAGATCACGTGGCAGGAGATACGGTTCTTCCTCGAGAACGTCCGCGAGTCGGACGTGAACCCCGCCGCCAGGAAGGAGGTCATGAGCGCGGCGTTGGAGAGGGGGAATATCAACTTGCGGGAATTCCAGTCTTGGCTCATCAAGGCCACGAAGGTCGATCCGAGCACCATGAACACGTTCGCGTCGCAGCACTATCACGCAAGCATCGGTTCGGTCCCGGAGGCCGTGGACACTCAACGTTCGTGGAATAAGCACACCATGTCCCAAAATTTGAGGCGCATGCAGTATGCCGTTCGGGGGGAGGTAGTCATCAGGGCAGATGCGAGTGAGTATTACTGAACTTGGAATCGATCCATTGCTCATCTTTCGAGTGGAATTTACACTTCTCAAATGCTGTGAAGAGGCCAGTCGACTCGACAACGACATCGATATTCAAATCCTTCCATGGAAGCTTCGTCGTGTCTTTTTCAGAAATGAAATGCACCTGCTTGCCGTCTACCCAGATGTCTTTGCCGTCGTTCTTGACCTCATGATTCCAGCGGTGATACACCGTATCGTATTTCAAAAGGTAGGTAAGCGCGTCGACAGAGCCAAGGTCATTGACTGCGACAATCTCGATTTCTGGTCTCTCCCAAGCTACTTTTAAAAATGCCCGGCCGATGCGGCCGAATCCGTTGATGGCTACGCGTGTTTTATTCATGCCGCTATTGTAGCAAAAATCCCAAAAAGCGACAGCCACCACCCCAATACCCTACTGGGGCTCAAATTCAACCACCACACCACCCGCACTCAGATGCATGCTGTGAATGGGACGTCCGTACGTACCCGAAAGCCCCCGCTTAAGGTCGCTGCAGAGCTTTTTCATGAGTGGATTGATACTTTTCTCGGCCTCGCCCTGCACGCCCATGAGCGCGTCTACAGAACTCTCTCCGACCACGATCCCATCCTTGCCATCGACAATAGTTCCTGCGACTTTTATATTAAAAGTGACAAACCCTTTCTTCGCCTTGATGCGTGCACGAAAGCCGAGGTTACTTCCTTCGGGAAACATCACGAGACTATCGAGCGTCGTCCCCTTTTTCTTTTTACTCAGCGTATCGGAGATCATCTGACGGAACGATTCTTCAAATTCGGCGAGGCTCAACATTGTCTTTTTGGTCTCAAGAGGAGCCGACGTAGCTGGCTTTTCAAGAGAAGGTTTCCCGACATCATCACGCACCGCTTGCGTATCAAAAATCTGAGTAATCTCAGCGGTGACAGTATCCGGCGACACAGCCTCTATCGAATGCGAATCAGCACGAGGCGCACGCTGGTACTCGATCTGAGTATGGAGCTTTGAATCAGGAACAAGCCGCGAGACAGCGGAATCCTCCGGTGCAGTTCGCATGATTTCATGCGGAGCCATACTGCTCGGCTTAAAAGCCTCGTCGCGCGTAAGAGACAGCGGAGTAAGCATAGCAGCACCGACAGCAAGAACTTTCTTGAAATCAGGTTTTTCCATTAGTGTGCCGAAGACCAGGGTCGAACTGGTGACCTATCCCTCTTCAGGGGAGCGCTCTACCAACTGAGCTACTTCGGCATGGTGTTTATTTTGTTTTCTCTGTACCTTTGATCTGGTCGATAATCTGTCCGACCCAGTTTGCATCACTAAACTTAAAGCTTGAATCCTCGTTGCTCGCACCACGACCGCTGAATCCGGTGTATACACTAGATATCATCGAGAGATACGGCTTCAAGAAATAAAACCCGCCAAAAGCAAACGTAATGATAACCACCCAATAAATAGCCTTCCACATCTGGCTATTCTTCTGAGTGCGACGAACCTGGCGGACATATTCATTGTTCTCTTCCGCGAGTTTAAGCACGCGATCGAGCTTCTTTTTGTCCTCTGGGTCCATCAAAAATACAGTACCATAAATAGCGGTATTTCTCAAATAGTGCCCTCGGCCGGAATCGGACCGACATCTATCCCTTAGGACGGGACTGTTCTATCCATTGAACTACAAGGGCGCGCACAACTACTCGGACAGTCCGAGAAGCTCCATCACTTTCGGCTTGTTGAAGCCGACGATCAGGCTGTCGTCGATACGGATAACAGGCACGCCAAGCTGCTTGGTCATGTCTACCATCTCCTTGCGCTTCTCCTGGTCTGCGGCAACATCAAACTCAGTGTACGCGATTCCCTTCTCGGCAAAATATTCCTTTGCCATGTGGCAGAAATGGCAGCTCGGCGTGGTGTAAATAGAAACAGTATGCATAAATACTTCTCTTGATTTAGTGATAATTCGGTTACTGTTTGAGTATATCACACGAGTCAAGCAGCTCCTGCGCGCCCTATTTACGAAGCGGTATAAAAATGCTATTATGCCGAAGTCGTCAACTGGCTCTATCGTCTAACGGTTAGGACACCGCCTTCTCAAGGCAGTAATCGGGGTTCGATTCCCCGTAGAGTCACCAATTCGCGCTAGCTCGAGAAGCTAAGAAAATATATGGAAAATTTGGATAAAAATAAAACTGAACTAGATCGATCAATTAAAACTCTAATGGAAAAAATTGATCGGTTTCTTTCAGATAAAAATCCGTCTGATGTGCTGATAATAAAGTCTCACTTAATTTGCGAGTATTATCTTAACCAGATTTTGATTTTAAACGGAAAATCAGCGGCTAAAGAAATAGATAAATTGACCTTTTTTGATAAGGCAAATAAAGCATTTGACTTAGCAAATGAAAGTCAAAAGAACACTCACGATCAAATCATAAAGCTTAATCAATTAAGAAATAGAGTGGGGCATGAATTAGAGTATTTTCTATCTGAATCTGACGTAGATACTCTTGGGTATTTTGCGGGTAAGGAATATGTTCTTAAAAAATATGAATTCGATAAGCTCGAAGACCTACTGAGGGACACTCTCATTGATATTGTTGTAGGTGTTGCACTTATTGTTATAAATATAGTGAAGGTTGAAAGAAAAAACAAAAAGCCTATTC
>CAIQBF010000023.1 GCA_903869975.1 uncultured bacterium
ATTATTGTTCCACACATTTATTGTGCGCATCACACTTTGAAATAATTTTTACAAAACAAAACGCGCTCGAATATATTCGAGCGCGTTTTGTTTTTTTTCTTTCGCTTCCGCGCATGGCGGTGAGCGGGTTCAAAACTCCAACACAATTGCCTATGTGAGTGAAGCCGTCCACCGCCATAGGGCGGGAACGCATATATAGTATACAGAGCGAAAAGAAAATTGCCTAGAGCATCCCCAGAAAGCACAAAAGCCGCCTTGCGGCGGCCTTTGTGTAGGCAATTGTTTGTAATAATTTATTGGAATCTACTACTCACAAAAAGTAGTATAGCAAAATAAAGCCTTTTGTCAAGCGTTTCGCCCTATGCTACACTGAATCCCCTTGTATCAGACAGTCGCTCTCCGGCTTGCCGGAGGGAGGAAAGTCCGAACACAGCGAGTTTGCTTTCGAGCAAATGGGAATGGTAGCGGGTAACGCCCGTCGTCAGCAATGACCGAGGTGCGAGCAGTGACGCCGACAACCGAAAGGTGACGGCATCCGGGCAACTGGATGAATCTTTCTATACGATAAGCTTGCTTGTCTAAGTGAGAGAGTGAAACGGCTAAATCCTTACCCCTGTGCAAGATCGTGTCTGCCTTCGGGCAGAAGAATCGCTTGAGGTTGCCGGTAACGGCGATCCTAGATAAATGACTGTCGCCGACTTGTCGGTACAGAATTCGGCTTATCGATACAAGGAACTGTCTTTGAAAAATGACGCTCGAAAGAGCGTCATTTTCTTTTTATTGATACAATATATAGGTAGGTAGCGTGATATTGACACTTTTTTATTTAAATGATATAATATAATCATGAAAAACAAAGCTTTATTCGTTCTTTTTGGTGCTCTGCTCGCTGTCGCTTCGATCACGTTTGGCGGAGCGCGTCCACTAGAAGCGGCCGGCTGTACGATCGACACCTTCTATGCGACACCGGGAACACTCACTTCCGGACAGAGCGCAAACCTCACCTGGACCACGACAGGGTGTTCGTATGTCACTATCACCGGAGGAACCTATACCGGCAACGAATTCCGCAAAGCTGACGGCGCTACTATCACCGGCACGCTCTACGGCACGACCACCTATTCCCTCTACGCATTCAGCGGTTCAGTCTCGACATCTAAATCGACCACTGTCTGGGTCAACGGCGGACCATATTCATACACTTACGAATGTTCCGACGGCGTCGACAACGACGCAAACGGCATCATCGACTTTCCGAATGATATCGGCTGCGTCAGCGCATACGACAATGATGAATCATCAAACCAGAATTGGTATACGAGTATGTCCGCAACCACGACTCCTGCAACGAACATCGGCTCAACATCGGCACGCCTCAATGGAATCGTGACAAACGCATCGGCGTATTTCGTCTCATACTTTGAATACGGCACGACTCCATCACTCGGCTCACAAACGGAATACCAGAACGGCAATCCTACGGCAACGATCAGTTTCTACGACATGGTCTACACAAACCCGAACACTACCTACTACTACCGTGCAGTCGGACGCATCGGCGAAACAATAGTCCGCGGCGGTCTCATGTCATTCACCACACCCACAAGCTCTGATGTACAGGTGGTATATGTCGGCGGAAGCACAAATACAAACACGACGAGAACTACCGTTGCAACAACACCAGCGACTCCCGCAGCAGTCACGCTCACTATCACCAACAAAAGCGACAAGGTAAATATCGGCGATACTATCGCAGAAACTATCACCTATAAAAACGGCACAAACAAGACGCTCAAAGATGCCACGATCTCAATCGTCTTCCCGCAAGGATTCGTTGTACAGCAGACCACGCAAGGACTCATGGTTTCCCCTACTGCAGTAAATGCAGCTATCGGAACTATCGCTCCTGGAGAGACTGGCACGATCTTCGTCCAAGTACTTGTCGGACCGACGACAGCAACGGGAGAGACGCTCGTCACGAACGGTACGCTTGCCTATACACTTCCCGGCAATCTTCATGACAGCACGGTCGGCTATGTAATCAACCACGCAGGATCACAGAATATTATTGCTGGATTCGCGCTCGGTTCTGGATTCTTTCCAACCACACTCTTTGGATGGTTCATCACAACGATCATCATCCTTATCATCATTCTCATCTCCCGCCGTATTGCTGCTCAGAAACACGGAGCCCACGGACACGGAGGAGGTCACGGTGGCGGTCATGGCGGCGGACATTAAGATCCCCTAACACGCATAGAAAAAACCCGGAACATTGTGTTCCGGGTTTTTGTTTTCTGCTTTCTTAATTTTTACTTCTTAGAAAAGAGAGAACGACTGATCGTCTCACCATCTTTTTTTGCAATCAGAACGTACTGCCCTGAAGGAACATCCTCCAGATCACAATACGTCTTACTGCTTGTTGCGGTAACGTTTCGAAGCGTACGTCCGACCATGTCTACGATAGCAAACTGTAGATTTTTCCAATCTTCGCAGGAAACAGTAATACTGCTCTGTGTCGGATTTGGATACACACTCATTGGAAGAGCTAGATGTACCGCTTCAACACTGACACGACGAATCGTATCAAGCGCACGAATGCGAAACAGTTGCGTATCTGATCGTGCAGACGCCGGAGACATGTCGTAACCCCACGCTGTGAGGATATACAGTCCAGTGTCCGAGAGCATAAACGCTGAATCAATATGACCGCTCGGATCAGATGCCGAAAAAGGTATCGTCTCCATGACACCCAAATGACTCACTCCAATGTTGCCAGTGCACGAGTTTCCGGGGCTATTTGTGTAACCCAATGAGAACGAGAGTCTTCTCGTAAGAGAATCAAATCCAGTACTCAGGAACCTAAAAGACAAAATTGTAGGCAACGCAAGCGTTG
>CAIQBF010000024.1 GCA_903869975.1 uncultured bacterium
CTCCAGTAGGCCAACCTGAAACTGCTCACAGTATGGATAACATGCACGAGCACTAGGTACTAAAAACTAAACTGCGATTCCCAACTGGACTCGAACTAACTCGAAAGCAAAAATCCCTTCAATTACGAAGGTATTTTTGCTAATTCATACACTTACTAAATTTTGAAGCCTCCCGGACTCGAACCAAAATTTTGCGAACGAACTTGCAAAATAAGGCGTCTCGGTCGGTCTCACTGTTTTGCTGCCAGACCTGGATTCGAACCAAGATACACTGCTCCAGAGGCAGTAGTCCTACCATTAGACGATCTGGCAAGATCGTGCGAACTTCATCACAATACCTGAAAAAGCTTGTTTTTTCAAGTATCGGTCGCTTTACCCTCGTATGGTATCATACGACGTATATGCATGATGATACAAAAACAACCGCTTCAGCCCCTGCTGCTCACAAGCATCTCACCCTCGATGAGATCAAAAAAGGCTGTATTGAGGTAAAAGGCGACAACCCAAACCAAGTGCGTATCTGCCGGATCAACGAGGAACTCAGCCAAGGCATCACGGAGATGGAGGCATACGACCGATCCGTCACGTTCTATGGCTCCGCACGCTTCAAGGAGGGCGATGAATTCTACAACAAGGCTCGCCATCTCGGCGGACGTATCGCGAAAGAACTCGGATACACCATCGTCACTGGCGGAGGACCCGGTATCATGGAGGCTGGCAACCGCGGCGCGTTTGAGGCAGGCGGCAAATCCGTAGGACTCTCCATCAAGCTCCCGATGGAGCAGCATGACAATCCGTACATAACAGACAATGTTCCCTTCTACTTCTTCTTTGCTCGCAAAGTATCCCTCTCATTCAGCTCAGAAGTGTTCGTCTTCTTTCCAGGAGGATTCGGTACATTCGATGAGGCATTTGAAGTCATCACGCTCATCCAGACAGGAAAGCTCAAGCCCATCCCCGTCATCCTCTACGGATCTGCTTTCTGGAATCCGTTCCTCGACGCCATCAAGAAAGTTATGGTAGACACCTACCACACCGTGACTGACGATGAAATGAAGATCTTCACCGTGACCGATGATGATGACTACGTCATCGAGACTGTCAAAAACGCAAAGCTTCGAACAGACAACCATCTAGACTAGCTCGCACAAAAAAACACTCCTTTAAAAGGAGTGTTTTTTTGTGGCTAGTTCTTCTTGCTTGCAGCCTCGGCGAATGCCTTGAAAAGCGGATGTGGACGAAGCGGACGAGATTTGAATTCAGGGTGAAACTGCGTGCCGAGGAAGAATGGGTGCGCAGATTTAGGCAGTTCGGCGATTTCCATCAAGCTGCCGTCTGGCGAGCGACCAGAGAATACAAGCCCTGCTTTCTCAATATCTGCCACATACTTTGAATTGACCTCATAGCGATGACGGTGGCGCTCCATGACAGTCTCTGTGCCGTAGGCAGCGCGGGCAAGCGTGTCTTTGCCGATATATGCCTCGTATGCACCGAGACGCATCGTACCACCGTAGTCTTTTGTATCGAGTTTCTCTTTCTGAGACTCCATAACATCAATGACGAGGTGTGATGATTTCGGATTGACTTCGCGAGTGCTCGCGTCGCGCCAGCCAAGGACATTACGGGAGAATTCGATCACCGCAAGCTGCATGCCGTAGCAAAGGCCAAGGTACGGGATCTTGTTTTCACGGACGAACTTGATAGCAGAGATGATCCCCTCGATACCGCGCGCACCGAATCCTCCGGGAACAATAACACCGTCATACTTGGCGAGATCTTTGACGCTTGCTGGATCTTTCTCGAAGTCTACTGAATTGATCCATGAGAGCACGGGACGGCGGTTCTGCGCGTATGCTGCATGGCGTATCGCTTCAATGACTGAGATATATGCATCGCTGAGCACGTAATTGCCGGTATCGAAATATTTTCCAACAACGGCGATCTTGAGCTCCTCCTTGGCAGAATGAATGCGGCTCGTAAAGACGTCCCACTGCTCAGCGCTCGGTACGCGATTGTTGCGGCAGGTCATAAAGAGAACATCGCACAAAATGTCTGAGAGACCTTCCTTTTCAAAATTGGCGGGGATATCGTAGATACTGTCTACATCGGGAGCCGAGATGATTCGTGAAGCGGCAACGTTACAAAACATTGAAAGCTTCTCTTTACGCTTCTCATCGAGCGCATCGTTTGAACGAGCGACGATAACGTCAGGCTGGATACCTGAGGCGTTGAGCGTGCGGACAGCGCTCTGTGTCGGCTTGGTCTTCATTTCTCCGACCTTGCTTGGTACTGGAAGGTACGAAACCATGACAAAGGCGACATCCTTCGGATGGCGAAGCTTCATCATACGGGCAGCTTCGAGGAACAGCATGTTCTGATATTCACCTACGGTGCCTCCTACTTCGATCACAACAGCGTCGGCCTCAGCATTCTTCTGGGCACGTTCAATACGCTCGATGACTTCCATCGGAATATGCGGCACAACTTCCACACATTTACCGCCGTATTCAAGATTGCGTTCCTTTTCAATAACGGTCTGGTATACGCGTCCTGTCGTCATGTAGTTTACGCGAGAGAGGTCGACGTTGAGGAAGCGCTCATAGTTTCCCATGTCCTGATCGGTCTCGTCGCCATCATCGAGTACGAAACATTCGCCATGCTCGGTAGGGTTCATCGTACCGGCATCCACGTTGATATACGGATCAATCTTGATAGCAGTAACCTTGAGCCCGCGATCCTGAAGAATCTTTGCGATTGAGCTCGCCGTAATCCCCTTGCCCACGCCAGAAATAACACCGCCTACGACGAAGATGTACTTTGGATTCTCAGTTGTCTTTTTATTGAATAGCATAGAAATTTTTTATACACGCAAATATTTTCGGGCTGCGAGCACGCTCGACAACGCGCCAAGGCCGGTACCGAATACAAGGAGTATCGGAGCAAACTGGTAGATATGCGTCAGGTAATAGGTGAAAAGATTGATGCCACCGAAGAAATCAGTCATATTTCTTCCGAACCAATACGTGATCGGAACAAAAAGAATGACCGTCACAATAGTAGCCACGAAACCATAAAACGCACCCTCTACGATAAATGGTCCCTGTACATGGCCGCGCGACGCACCCACAAGACGCATCACCGAAATTTCCTCACGAGAGAAATAGATGGCGAGCCGAATCGTATTAAACGTAACAACTACAGAAAGCAGCATGAGCACCAGGACTACAATAATGCCGAGCGTGCGACCTTTGGACATTATCCCCTGGATAGCGTCGATCTCTGCTTTATTTTTGTTGTAATCCACATGATCGATGATGGAATGCGCGCTCGAATCAAGAGTGCTCGCATCGTCAAAAAATGCCGAGATACTTCCGTATTGTGAAATGTCGCGAGCTTTGATGTTGAGCATCGCTCCGATAGGATTCTTGTCGAGTTCGTCGAGTGCTTGGAGCGTCGTCTGGTCGTCTGCATGGCGAGCACGGAAATCGGCGAGCGCATCCTTCTCACTCGTGTATGAAACACTCTCAACCTCAGGGAGCGCCGAAACGGTGTCCTTAAGTGCCAAGATAGCCTCCTCTTTTGCTCCAGGAACGAAATACGTAGAAACATCCACGCGCTGTTCTACAGTGTGAAGTGTAGACTCAAGTACATGCTCAAAAAGGAGAACTCCCGAGAGTACGGAGAGTGCAATAGTCATGACCAGCACGCTTGAGAGGGAGACAAGACCATTCCTCGTAAAATTGAGGAATCCAGTGCGGAACATTCGTTTGAGGTTGACTATTGGCATGAGAAATAAATATCGTTAAAAAATAGCAGCACCCATTAAATCATATATTTGCCGTCCTTGTCATCTCGGGCGATACGGCCTTTCTCAAGCGTAATGACGCGCTTGCCGACAGCATCCACTACACCGCGATTGTGCGTTGTGAGGATGATCGTCGTGCCAAGATCATTGATCTTCTTGAGGATCTGTACGATCTCATAGGTATTGATCGGGTCGAGGTTGCCGGTCGGCTCGTCCGCAATGATGACTTCCGGCTGATTGATGATAGCGCGCGCAATAGCAAGACGCTGCTTCTCTCCACCGGAAAGCTGTCCCGGGAAATGTCCTTTCTTCTCAAGCAAATCTACGAGGTCGAGTACATGTGGAACATCTGCGGCGATTTCGGCGTCGGACTTTCCGGCAGCCTCCATAGCAAAGGCGATATTTTCGTATGCAGTTTTGTTTGAGAGGAGTTTGAAATCCTGAAATACGGTACCAATACGGCGGCGCAAGTGCGTAAGATCGCGGCCACGCATGCGATTAACATCGAGAGATTCAAAGAACACGGTACCTTCTGTCGGTTCTTCTTCGGCAATAATAAGCTTAATGAGCGTGGTTTTACCCGCACCAGAATGTCCGACGATAGAGACGAATTCACCCGGCTGTATTGCAAGCGTAATATCTTCGAGCGCTACCGAACCTTTTGGGTATTGTTTTTTGACTCCGTTGAAATAAATCATAGCAACAGGGTTTAGTATAGCATATCTGCCAAGCCTAAAGTTTCTGCGAAGCTTCGATAAACGCATCAAGCTCGCCTTCGTCAAGAACTGCCTTGGTATCAGATGTCTCAACGCCAGTACGAAGGTCTTTGACGAGCTTATACGGATGGAGCACGTAGTTTCGAATCTGGTTCCCCCACTCGATCTCAGTGCCTTTATTCGTCTGCATGCTGTCCACGAGGCTCTTGTGCTCGTCTTCGGCTTTCTTGAAAAGTTTTCCGCGAAGAATTTCCATACCACGCTCGCGATTCTGTTCTTGCGAGCGTTCTTCACGCACGAGAATACTAATACCAGTCGGCTTGTGATGGATACGGACGGCAGTCTCGCGCTTGTTCACGTTCTGCCCACCCGGACCACCAGCGCGCGCGAAGTCTACTTCCACATCGCCTTCGTTCAGCTCAGGCATCGCGGTCTTGGGTACTTTTGGAATGACTTCTACCAGAGAAAAGCTCGTACTGCGCTTGCCTTTTGAATTGAAGGGCGAAGTGCGGACAAGACGATGGACCCCTGATTCATGCTTGAGTGCGCCATACGCGCCACGCCCTTCGATTTCGAGCGAGATGTTCTTGTAGCCGTTCATGTCGTTTTTGCTTTCGGAGAGCACGGAATATCCGAATCCCTTGCGGGCAAAATATTTCACGTACATATCAAAAAGCATGCGGGAAAAATCCTCGGCATCGTCGCCACCCGCGCCCGTGATGATGCTCATGATTGCATTACCGCGATCAAAAGCAGCCGCGCCTTCTTTCTTGGCTTTGAGTTCGCCGAGTTCGCGGATCATGGCCTGGGCCGAATCTTTATTGAACCAGAAATCCGCACCGCCCATTGCAGTTTCGATTTCGGCTATTCTATTGTCGAGTTCGGAGGTGTCCATAACGAGTGAGGAATATAGGTAAGAATAGTATAGAAAAGGCTTGTTTACCAGGCTTTTTCGTGTATTGACATTATGGGTATTTGTATGCTATAATATATCAAATCAATTAACATGCAGTGTATCAAATTTAATCCGCAGAGCGGAACATTCGTGGCGGGCCTGATGGCCGCCCATAGGTACAATGAGTACCTAAACAAACTCCATGTTTTTGGAGTTGTTGTCTTCGACGGGCAGCCTCCAATGAATTGGGAACGCAGGTTCGGAGTAAAGTTCTTGGTTTGCCATGTCTCCATGGGAGTTGGGTGGCGCGTAATCAGTGCTGATTCCAAAAAGTGGCCAGTGCCACCAATGGAAAAAGAGTATTACAAAAGTGTAAACATCGGCCAGCACAAAGGGTTCGATGGGAACCCTGCTTACGCAATGAAGTGCAGTGCCGAAACAATGGCCCACAAGTTGGCCACAAAATATATGTTCGTGCACTAAGCAGTACAAAAAAATCTTATCTCAAAGGACTCTATCAAACACATTTTGTTGATAGAGCCTTTTTGTATCTAGTCGAGCCTAACTCGTCGGAACCCAATAGCGAAGCTTGATCACTCCTTCCGGAGTTGTGTGACTCGCGTCAGGAATTCCTCCGTGTTTTTCTATTATTCTCTTCGAAGCGAGGTTGGTTGAGTTGCAGGTAATGAGTGCAGGGTCGATGCCGAGTTCTTTGGCCTTCGGTAGTGCAAGCGTCAGCATAAGCGAGCCATACCCTTTTTCGCGTTCGCTTGGGCGAATCGAGTAGCCAATGTGGCCGCCCATATTCTTCAAATGGTCATTCAAAAAATGACGGATCGCAATGCGACCGATAAATTTCTCATCATCAACAAGCCAATACACTGTCTGCTGAATTCGGCCTGGCAACATATTTTCCCCTTCGCTCTCATCTTTCAAATAAGCAAGATATGCATCAAAATCGCTGCTCCAGTTTTCATAACTTTCTCCTTCGAGACGATTAAGTTGGTCAGAATCTTGCTCAGCAATCGCCTCCAAAAAACTCGCTTTATATTTTTCTGACGGCAACATAAGGACCGGTTCCATATTTTGCATAGTAGCACATTTTAGGGAGCCACCCCGGAGGATCGAACTCCGGACCCCACCCTTACGAAGGGTGTGCTCTACCAACTGAGCTAGGGTGGCGTATATTCAAGCGTAGCACACTACTAAAACCTTTCGCACCGTTTTAGTGAGCCGTTGTCCGGGATCGAACCGGAGACCTCATTCTTACCATGAATGTGCTCTACCAACTGAGCTACAACGGCATACTGCTGTATAAAATCGGCCGCGTGGCCGACTCCGCCATACTACTAGATTACGAGGCTTTTTTCAATCTGCCACGCAAAACGAGCAAGCACATGCCTATCTCAAATAGAGCAAGGTATAACGGGAGTATGACGACACCATACGTAAAACGATCTATGGCAACCAGTGAAAGCACTGCTGAGAGTGCGAAGAGTAACCATGTAGACATATTCTCTGAGCCAGGGTCGCGATACGTCTTACGGATCGTCGGAAACGCGGCCAGCAAATCGCCGACAAGATTGATCGTGAGCGCAACCGCCGCTTGCCTGAATATGATATACACAAGAATCGCAACGCCTGAAAACAAGAGACATAAATAATCGAATCTTGAAAATCCTCCCGACCAGTATCTGATTGAAAGGAAAAAGAGTAGCGATGGACCGACGAAACTCACGACAGCGAGCGGCAAAGTATCCCGCGCCCCAACCGCATAGTACGTAACAAGCGACACTCCCCCGAGAATTCCCCACAGGAGCCAGCTGAACGGATGTGGTTTGATTTTACCGCGAACGGTATAGATCACGTACGGTATGTATGCAGCGATACTGCACACGCCAGCAAGGAGTCCGAGGAATCGGTAGATCGTCATATGCCGGAAATGGTAGCACAAAGGCCGCGCGTACGCGCGGCCTTTGTTTCGAACATCTTCTCTGCGCAGTCGACGGGGGTCGAACCCGCAACCTCCCACGTGACAGGCGGGTGCTCTAACCAGTTGAGCTACGACTGCATTGCGCCCTATTATACATAAAATCCTCAATTTTCCAAGGACTGCAAAACTTTGTTGTGTCGGCGGGAGGGATCGAACCTCCGACCTTGGGCTTATGAGTCCCACGCTCTAACCAACTGAGCTACGCCGACAAGCAAGAAAAATATAGCACATTTCAGTTATTTTTCAATATTTTGACCCAAAGGTGCCTGGGCCCCTGAAATACAGGCGAGCTTTTCTGCTCGACTCAGCTTCTTGATCGCCGCCTCGCGGATGAGTGCGGCAGACCGCGAAGCACAAGTTTCCGTATAGACACACTCAGCAACCGTATGACTGCGAGTGTACCGGGCACCCGTCTTTTCCACGTGCTGTTTAAAGCGCCGCGCAAGATCGGTCGTGATGCCGGTATAAAGACTACCGTCTTCGCATCGAAGGATGTATACGAACCACATAGTGACTCTTGAATTGTTGCGGGGTCCGGGATCGAACCGGAGTCTCAAGGTTATGAGCCTTACGAGATACCACTTCTCTACCCCGCGTGTAATCATTCTGGCTTCAAGCCAAATAAAACGGCGTCCTAGTGACGCTCATGCATTCTACTAGAAAAACCTTAAAAAGCAACCCGCCCATTCTTAGAGGAATCCAAGTTCGCGGAACACCACCTCGTAGAGCTGTATTGTCCTGCGGGCATCGCGCTGCGAGAGTTCGTAATTAAGTCCTTCATGGGCTATACGGTTACGCACAAGATGCGCTTCCCATGCTGCCTGCATACTGCCGAGGTCGCCTGGAGAGATACTCTTGAGCTTTGCACCAATACCGGCACCGGAGATGCCGCGAGCGTCGAGCAATCCTTCAAGTACCGAATCCGCTTCAATGATACCGAGACGCCAATCTGACTCACTAGGAGAATTCACAAGATCCTGAATATGTTCCCAACGCTCGTTCTTACCACTCGCCGCCGCTTCGTTGTGACGTTCGGCATATTCCGCAATCGCGTGCTGTAAGTGTCCGAGCTCTTCGCGATAAATCTCAACCATGCGCACAAGCGAATAGATAATGAGCGTAATACCGAAAAGCGAGAGAATATACGACACGAGATAAATAGTCGATCCTGCGTGCAACTCGCCAATCCATCGGACAAAGACAAGCACCTGATAGAAATAATAGTCAACGTTCACGAACGTTGTATCAAAGAGTGGCTTTGAGATGAATTGCGTAACAAGCGGCGTGTTTGGAGACATATGCTCCCTCTATTGTAATACGCGCTCGAATTCTTTGCCAATGCTAAAGAGCTTGTCGTCTTCAAAACGTGGCGCGGTAAGCTGAACCGATGTTGGAAGTCCTTCCGCAGTGAAGCCAGTTGGGAGCGCAATAGCTGGACATCCGGAGAGGTTCGCAGGAGCACTGAAGACATCTGAGTAGTACATCGCAAGAGGGTCGGTCATTTTTTCACCGAGCTTGAATGGCAATGTCGGAGCAGGAGGCGTTACAAAAAAATCTACCGACTCAAACATGTGATCGAGTTCTTTGGCAATCTCATCGCGAAGACGGAGTGCGCGACGGTAATACTCGCCATTGTTTGAAAGCACATACGTGCCAAGCAAGATACGGCGGCGAGCTTCACGTCCAAATCCCTGGCTTCGAGTCTTGGAATAGAAGTCCGCAAGGTCGCGAGCCTCAGGAGCGTGATATCCGTAACGAATACCATCGAGACGCTCAAGGTTTGTAGAAACTTCAGCCGGCATGATGACGTAATAAACCGCGAGAGAATACTGTATGTACGTAAAGTCCATCGGCACGATCTCATAGCCGAGAGTACGGAAACGGTCGAGCGATACGAGAAACGCATCGAATACTTCCTTGTCGAGACCTTCCCCTTTCATCACGTCAGATGGTACCGCAATCTTCATGGTGGGAGTACGCGGAGTAGGTACACGCTTGTCCATAGGAATAGTCGTCGCATCGAGCGGATCACACGAAGAAAGTGCATGGTGCAAAATCTCCGTATCACGCACAGTGCGTGTCAGCGGCCCAATCTGATCAAGCGAATTCCCCATAGCAATCAGTCCGCTGCGCGAGACAGAACCGTACGTCGGCTTGAATCCGACAAGACCGTTGTATCCAGCGGGCTGGCGGATAGACCCACAGGTCTCGCTTCCGAGGGCTGCGAGCGCGCCGCCCATCGAAACAGCGGCGGCCGATCCGCCAGAAGAACCTCCTGGGACACGCTCGCGATCAAGCGGGTTGCGAGTAATACCGTATGCACTCGTCTGTGTCGAAGAACCCATGGCAAATTCATCCATGTTCGTGCGTCCAAGAAATACCGGCGATTCCTTGAGAAGATTTTCAAGTGCGGTTGCCGTATATGTCGAAACATACCCTTCAAGAATTTTTGAAGCAGCACTCGCATGCTTCCCTTTCCAGAGCATGTTGTCCTTGATCGCGATCGGAATTCCCGTGAGGAGCGTAGCAGTGCCATCGGCAAAACGCTTTTGAGCAGTATCAGCTTGCGTCATTACATCGTCGAAAATTTCAAGATACGCGTTTATATCTGGATTCTTTTCTTTGATAACGTCGAGATATGCTTGGCATAATTCTCGCACAGAATACTCGCCTGCTTTAAGCGCAGCGTGTGCAGTTTCGATGGAAATGTTTTTGAGATCTATCATGGTATTAGAGAATCTTTTTTACTTTGAGATACCCGTCCTGCACGGCAGGAGCTTGCGCAAACAAAGCATCGGTACATGCACCAGAAGGATTAGTAACAGTATCTTCGCGCGTCGCATTGTATCGGTCTCCGACAGTAACAACTTCCTCAGGAAGCGGGGCTTTGGCAACCTGTTCGATATACGAGACAGTAGCAACCAAATCCTGCAAAAGCTGACTAGCTTCCTCGTCAGAAACTTCGATACGAGCCGTACGGGCAAACGCTTTTATGTCGGATAATTCCATAGCCCCACCATTATACATAGTATTTTTTTCTTTTCTGTATTGACTTTTTATTGAAAAATGCTATTTCAAAAGCGCTAAAAACGCTGTTTCGTCGAGTATCGGGACGCCTAATTTCTCGGCTTCAGCGTATTTTGATCCGGCACTTTCGCCAGCGACAACGTAGCTCGTATTCTTTGAAACAGAAGACGAAACCTTACCGCCAGCGGCAAGAATAATGGTTTTAGCTTCTTCGCGTTCGAGTGTTGGGAGTGTCCCAGTGAGAACGAATGTTTTACCCGCGAATTTTGCCTGGGCACCGCTTGCTGGCTTGAGTGGCTTTTGAATGCTGACTTCTCTTTCAAGCTCCTCGACGACTTGTATGGAATGAGGGTCGGAGAAGTAATCGGTGAGTGATGCGGCGACGCGTGGACCAATGCCATCGATAGCCTCAAGCTCGACGCGCGTCGCCGCACGAAGCTTAGCAAGCGTACCAAAATGATTCGCAAGATCACGAGCCGTCTCTTCCCCCACTTCGGGGATCGAGAGTCCGACAATGAATCGCGAGAGCGGAACACTGCGTGCTTTTTCAATCGAAGCAAGCAGATTATCTGCTGATTTCTCGCCCATGCGTGGAAGCTCCAGAAGATCGCCTTTTTGTAGTGTAAAAATATCTGCACGGCTTGAGATAAGCCCCGCATCAAGCAAGAGATCGAGATTCTTGGGACCAAGATGCTCAATATCGTACGCATGCTTGGAAGTAAAGTAATACAACGCGCGACGATCCTTGGCCGGACAGCGCGAATTACCGCAGTAGAGTGCCGCGCTCTTCTCTCCCCCTGTTCCCACAATCTTCCGTTCAAGAGCAGTACTGCATTCTGGACACACGCTTGGCATAGTAAAAACTTTTTCTTTACCGCTCCGCATTTCGGTAAGGACTTTTACAATATCCGGAATAACATCACCAGCTTTTTGCAGTATCACCGTATCGCCAATACGCACATCGAGGCGACGAATCTCATCTTCGTTGTGCAGCGTAGCGCGAGACACCATCGAGCCATACACGAGAACCGGACGCAACTGCGCGACTGGCGTAACGACACCCGTACGACCCACCTGCATCACAATCCCCTCGATCACTGTCGTAACCTGCTCGGCTGGAAACTTAAGTGCAATCCCAAAACGCGGAGCCTTGCCCGTATAGCCGAGCGCTTCTTGATATTCGCGCTCGTTGACCTTTACCACAACGCCATCGATAAGATAATCTTCTTTCTCTTTCTTCTTGAGCCATTCATGCCAGTACCCGATCACCTCCTCGATATTCTTACAGTGTTTGAAGTGCGGATTAACCCGAAAACCAAGCTCACGCAAAAGCGCGAGCTCTTCATCTTGCTGCGAAGGAACTTCAATCGCGCCACCGGAAATATCATACACAAATGTTGAAAGTTTACGCTCAGCAACAATTCTCGGATCAAGCTGGCGAATAGTGCCGGCGGTAATATTACGCGGATTCATGTAGAGCTCCTCACCCTTTTTTGCTTGCTCTTTATTGAGTTTCTCAAATTGTGTTTTCGGCATGTACGCCTCGCCCTCAGCAACAAGACTCACCGGAATCGAAAGTCGCATCGGCACGGCCTCGATTGTCTTCACGTTTTCTGTCACATCCTCGCCCACCGCTCCATCGCCGCGAGTAGCGGCATTCACGAGCTGCCCATTCTCATAGGTAAACACGATCTTGAGACCGTCGATTTTAAGCTCAGCCGTGTAGGTTGGCGAGATGTCACGACCATATTCAGCAAGGAGCATTCGCTTGACCCGCGCGTCGAAATCACGCATGTCCTCTTCAGAAAATGCGTCATTAAAAGACCACTGAGGAACCACGTGGCGGATCTTCTTGAACCCCGGCAATGGTTTTCCTGCCACACGCTGGCTTGGTGAATCCGGCGTTACGAGCTCCGGAAATGCACGCTCGATATCCACGAGCTCTTTTTTGAGAGAATCAAGTGCCTCCTCGGAGATAAGGGACTCATTGAGAACATGGTAGTGATGCCGGTACTTCTCAATAGCCAAACGAAGCTTTATGAGACGGGTGTGTGCCTGATCTTTCGTCATTCGGCTAGTATACCGCACTAATTAGGAAACTGAACGGTAAGCACACGGGTAACTACTCGAGAGGCTGGCGTCAGCGTGGAAACACATGAAAGCGTCGAACCGTCGAAATTGTTTATGTTGTACCCATACGAAGCAATCTGAGTAACCGTAGCATCAGGATCGGTTGGGGTTGGGCGCGGATATTCTGTGTCTACCTTTACAAGTGCGCACTGGCGACCTTGTGGAACAACAAAATCAAAAAATGTACGTGTGCCCGTACCACTTGAACTTACAAAAATATCGTCATGTCCAAAACACGATCCCGTACTCGACAGAGCTGTGACACTGAACATCTCCTGTTTATCAAACAAAAGTGCACACTCAATACCTGTATCTGCGGCAAAGAACGCCTTGTTGGAATCGCGAGCCTCAAGAGAAAATGTCTGCTCCTTGTACGCAATATTCGCGATCCCAAGAGAGACCAGCAGAAGCACGCTCGTGAGCAAAATCACAAAAAGTAATGCGACACCGCTTTCCGAAGAGTGCTCTGATTTCACAACTGAGTCTTTTGTTTTTTGAGTAAATACGTTCATACAAATATTATGGCGCATCAGGGTACCAATTGAACAAGCTCTCGGTGACAATACTCGCTTGGAGCGACGTACCCTCAAGCCATCGGACGGTAGCAGTAACCTCAATCTCATCCCCCGAAGGCAGTACGCGAGCGGTGATTTCACGCGTGTATGGAGAGAGCGGATCACGTCCTGTATCGTTACGATTACTATAGAATCCATCCATGGTGATATAGAGCGAGCACCCAGGGAGCGGTAGCGACGTTGGACACGAAGTACTGAGACTCGCGAGTGCTGGGAACGACCCCTCTGTTACAACGTCCACATCACACGGCGATGTTCCCGTACACCCAGAAACGGCGCTTCGAAACGAGCTCCATCCGGTAGTACTCTCCGTTCCAGGATTCGCAAGAACAGAGCTGTCGCGAAGTGCACGCACAGCCTCGAGACCTTCGCTTGCGAGATAGTCCGCGGCCAGCTTGTTTCGAGCCTTACTGATACTCACCCCACTCTGAGCAGCAACAGTGATTACACCAGTCACTGCAATAGAAAAGATCGTAAGCGCGATAAGCACTTCGACGATAGTGAAACCTTGTTCTTTTGTGCCGTGTAGTAGTCTCATAGAAAATTAAAAATCGAGTAGACGCGGAGTCACCGTAGTCTGGATGGCAAATGTAGACTTCTCACCCTGATACTCAGCAGACCCCGAAAGTCGAATCACGACGGTCGTCTGTCCGTCGGACGAGCCGGCAGACAAAGCATCCGATCCACGCACGGTAAACCCGGAATGAAGCAGTGTCATCGTCACATCACGAGGAGTGATGCGCTCGCGGCTAGTCATATCGTTACCTTTCTGTTTCCAAACCTGTCCGCCTGAATCTATCAAGTACAATAGGTGCTTGCCTTCGCGATCATTGAATTGAATTTCATACGCGCTCGCAGGACCCGATCCTCCACTACTGCC
>CAIQBF010000025.1 GCA_903869975.1 uncultured bacterium
GACACCCGTGATAGCACCGGCTATATCATGCTCTCCAGTGAGGTAGGTGCCCGGCATTTCTGCCGTCTCGCCACCAATTAAACTAATACCTCCATCGAGACACGCCTGGGCCATACCTCGCATGATTTCGGACATGATAGCAGTATCGAGCTTCTCGTGCGCAACGTAGTCGAGGAATGTAATTCCCTTCGCGCCCATGCATACGATGTCGTTTGCACTATGGTTTACGATATCGGCGCCTACTTTTGAATAATCATTCGCAAGCTTGGCGACCATAAGCTTTGTACCCACGCCATCCACGCTCTGTACAAGCACGGGATTTTTGTATGACTTCGCGATATCCGAGATATCAAAAAGCGCCCCAAAACTTCCAATACCAGCAAGGACGTTCGAAGTATGCGTCGCTTTTACAATATCCTTGATCTGACGGACAACCTCATTGCCCGCCTCGATATTTACCCCTGACTGCGCGTATGCATCGTTTGCCATATTATTTCTGACCTTCAAGGTACCCCTTCACGCCGAGAGAGTGAAGCTTTTCATTTTTGGTAGTAATATCGCTCGCCATTTTCTTTTTATAATCAGCAAGTTTCTGGGTGAGAGATGCGTCACTCGTTGCAAGAATCTGTACAGCAAGAAGTCCTGCATTTTTTGCCGCATTAATACCAACGCACGCTACCGGAATTCCCGGCGGCATCTGCACCATTGAGAGAAGCGAGTCGAGACCATCAAGCGTCTTTGCTTTGATAGGTACTGCGATCACTGGAAGCGTCGTGACTGCCGAAACAACACCAGCGAGGTGTGCTGCGCCACCGGCTGCTGCCATCATAACCTTGATCCCGCGAGCTGCGGCACCAGTCGAATATTCATGCACAAGCGCTGGAGCACGGTGCGCCGAAGCAACCGAAATCTCATATGCTACGCCGAATTCTTCAAGAACTGCTGTGGCCTCCGCCATAACAGGGAGATCAGAATCCGAGCCCATTACGATGCCTACGAGTGGTTTTTGGTCCATAAATAAAGGGTTATTTATTATAAGAACCTTATTTTAACAGAAATTTCGAGTTATATCAAACCGAGCTCTTTGCCTGTTTCCTTAATGATTTCAAGCGCATTGGCGAGCTGCTCTTTTGAATGCGCGGCCGAAATCTGGAATCGAAGTCGTGCCTGCCCTTCCGGAACAACCGGAAACCAAAGACCCACGACGTATACACCCCTTTCGAGCAATTTCTTACTCATCTCTTGCGCGACTTTTGCATCTCCGAGCATAAGCGGAACGATGGGATGAGAACCTTCAAGCATTTTGAATCCAAGGTTTTCAAGACCACTACGGAAGAAGTCTGCGTTTGAGTGCACCATTTTGAGAAGTTCTGGATCTTCTTTCAAAAGATCGATTGCTCGCATGGAAGCCATAACTACCGATGGTGGAACCGAATTTGAAAACATATACGTGCGGGATTTCTGACGAAGGAATTCGATAAGCTCTGCCTTTCCTGCGACGTAGCCGCCGACAGCGCCGCCGAGCGCTTTGCCGAAAGTACCCGTAAGTACATCGATCTTACCGTGAACACCGCAATGGTCAGGTGTTCCTGCGCCCGTCGCACCAAGCACGCCGATGGCGTGCGCATCATCCACAAAAAGCATTGCGCCGTATTCGTCGGCAATCTTTACGAGCTCTGCGAGATCTGCCGTGTCGCCTTCCATAGAAAAAACACCGTCGGTCACAATAATCTTGTTGCGTAATCCCGCCGGCGGATTCGTCTTGTCGGCTTCAAGCATTGTACGGAGCGCGGCGAGATCCTTATGCGGATAGATACGCTTCTCGAGATGCGTTCGGTCGCAGAGCTTGAACGCATCGATGATTGATGCGTGATTGAGTGCGTCAGAGTAAATCACATCTTTCCATACGGCAGGAGTTTCTGGAGTCCCCACAGCACCAAGCGGATCATTCACGAGGCTCGCAAAAAATCCAAGGTTAGCCATGAAATTCGTTGAGTACAGAATCGCGTCCTCGACACCGAGAAAAGCAGCGAGCTTTTTCTCAAGCATTCGATGAATCGTCTGTGTTCCAGAGATGAAACGCACGGAAGAGAGCCCGTAACCGTCACTATCAAGACCAGCATGTGCGGCTTTCACGATTTCCGGATGGTTGGCGAGGCCGAGATAATTGTTTGAAGCGAACATCAAGACCTTCTTGCCGCCGAGCATGACCTCAGACCCCTGCAATCCATCGATCTCGCGCTCGACTTTGAATTTGCCTGCTCCGCGCAAATTCTCAAGCTCCTTTTTGATTTCTTCTGCCAGTTTAGGACTATACATGCGATTAACTCTAGCAAATGGAGAGGTTTTAGACTATTTGACTAGAGTTATTTCATATTGTAATCTATAAAAAATTTAGATTATGGACGCAATACATCGGGCTGCTTTTTTAGAAAGCGCCACAGAGGAATACCAAGAGATATACCTCTCAATCCTTACGGCTCTTGCGGAAGGTAAGAACCTTCGCGCAATAGCTGACCACTTTGAGAACAAGACCTTCGAAAGTGATAGTCGTATAGAGATACAACCAAACTCTCTGTTTATGATACTCATAAACATAGTTGATGGAGTGATCAAAAGCATATCGTTACACTACTTGGATCTAAACGATACTTCGCTATTGAGACTAGATAACATCGATAGAATTTTTGCTCTCATGTAAAAAATAAAAACTGCCGAACAAACTATCGTGTTCGGCAGTTTTTTCTTTTTTCTAGCTAATCGTTTTGAGATTATTCAACATCGCGTCCGTCATCTTCTCGAGATCGAATTCATGCTTCCATCCCCACTCGCTGCGAGCGACACTATCATCGATCGATCCCGGCCAGCTATCGGCGATTGCTTGGCGATGATCTGGTGCGTACGAAATTTCAAAATTTGGAATACGCTTCTTGATAACCTCGGTAATTTCTTTTGGCGTAAAGCTCATCGCCGAAAGGTTGTATGCCATATGCGTCTTCATTTTCTCGACTGGCGCCTGCATAAGCTCAGTAGTCGCGCGAATCGCATCATCCATATACATCATCGGGAGCGGCGTGTTTTCAGAAAGGAAGCAGGTGTATTTGCCCGCTTTGAGTGCCTGAATATAAATATCTACTGCATAATCGGTCGTGCCTCCGCCGGGAGCGGTCTTCCAGCTAATGAGTCCCGGATAGCGGATACTGCGAACATCGACACCATAGCGACGATTGTAGTACTGACACAAAAGCTCGCCAGCATATTTTGTAATACCGTACATGGTCGTTGGTTCGATGACGGTCATCTGCTCAGTATTCTTTTTCGGTGTAGTGTTTCCAAATACCGCGATCGAGCTCGGCCAAAAAATCTTGAACGGCTTTCCTTTCTCTTTCATTTCGACTGCAAGATTGAGCACCTGGCGCAACCCATCCATGTTGAGTTCCCAGCAAAGTTTAGGGTTCGCTTCGCCGGTTGCAGACATAAGCGCAGCGAGCAAATACACCTGAGTAATACCTTCCTTCTCTACAAAGGCTCGGGTCGCTTCGCTGTCCGTAGCGCTTAGTATGAGATATGGCCCAGTTCCTTTAAGCACAGGACTTTCTTCTCGAACGTCTGATGCCCAGACATTGTCATTACCATAGGAAGCGCGGAGTGCAAGCGTAAGCTCCGAACCTACTTGCCCGCACGCACCAATGATCAAAATTTTTTCCATAAATAAAGTCGGGGTTATTTTAATAAAACGAGATTTTTTCCTTGCTTGCCTTTACTGCGTTGCGATCAGACTGCGTGAGTTCAAATATTTTTTCAAGGCGAGCTGTATCCATATCGTTCCAAAGCACACCGCGTCGGACAGCCATAGCCTCCTGGCCTTTTTGTGCAAGACGAAGCGGAAGTTCAAAAAGCACACCTGAACGAACATGACTCGTAAACGATGGAACATCTTCCGCGACAGTGCCGTAGAGATGTGCGGCAACACCAATAACACGACCCGGGAAAATAGAAGTATTGATCGACGTCTTCGAGAAATCACCAAACACCGAGCCAAGGAACTGCGACCCGCTATCGCGTCCAGCAATAGAAATAGTTGAATACGTGTTTTTGAGATCGGCAGTACATGTACCGCCGCCGATATTGACCCAGCGTCCGACATAGCTATCCCCGAGGCTTCCGAAATGCTGCTTATTGGAATAACCGTCTATAACACTGCTCGAAACTTCGCCTCCAACTTTGCATACGGGGCCGATCGTGGTAGCTCCTTCTATGACCGTAAATTCTTTTATGATAGTGCTCTCACCAATCATGAGCGGGCCTTTGAGTACAGTAAACGGAGCTATTGTAACGTGATCTCCGATAAGAATCGGACCCTTACTCGTATCGCACACGCATTGACCCGGAAGCTCGACACCCTTTCCAAGATAGAGTCCACGCTTTTTCGAACGCATTTTTTTTGTAGCGATAGTAAGATTGTCGCCGAGCTCGTCGCGATTGAAGAAAATAATATCTTCTGGATTAGTGAGCAGCTTCCAAACAAGATTGTGTCTGATACCACCTTTCGCATGATGCTCAATAGCAGATGCAATTTCGGCCGCTTTATGCGTAAGATTTTCAGTGAAGAATCCTGCCACCTGACCATCGGCATCAATAAAGCAAACTTCTTTTGAATCACGAAGAATAGTCGCAACCTGCGTGAGATCAGAGAGTGACGGAGCAAGGCGAGCATTCAAAAAGAGGAAGCCGCCCGAGGTACGCTCGGATGCTGCAAATTGATGTACGTGCGAAATATCATGCACAAGCGCGCGCGAGTGCGCGAATACAAGCGCTTTTGGGAATACCATTCGTACTGCTTCAAGAAGCGTATAGCCGCCTGTACGGATATCAAAAGCTGGACGCGTGAGTGTGACCGGATAGAGCCCCGAAACAGCGTCATCTTCGTAGAGGATTATTTCCATATATCAGAGTATACGCTCGCAGGGCTATTTTGTAAAAACAAGCAATACGTTACTGTAAGCCAGCTACCAGAGCCTTTTTCCCGATATCCTTGCGGTACTGCTTACCCCAGAAATGAATCTTTTCAATAGCCTCGTACGCAGCATCAAGGGCATCTTTTGGATTACTCGCGATAGCTGAGACAGACAGTACGCGACCGCCGCTCGTGACAAGCTCTCCATTCTCAAGCTTTGTGCCAGCCTGAAAAACAACCACGTTCGGATCTTCTTCTGCACGCATAATCCCGGTAATCTGTTTACCTTTCTCGTAAGAACCAGGGTATCCTGCAGATGCGAGAATTACATTACACGCAGAGATATCATTCCGCCAATGGATATCTATCTCGTGGAGCGTGCCGAGTGCGCACGCTTCTAATATCCCAAGAATATCCGTCTCAAGCATACGCATATACGTCTGTGTTTCAGGATCACCGAAACGAACGTTGAATTCAAAAACTTTCGGACCTTCAGCAGTAAGCATCACACCAGGATACAAAATACCGACAAACGGCTTACCCTCATCTGCCATACCACTGAGTGCCGGCGTCACTATCTCGCGATCAATGCGAGCGAGCATGTCCATAGGAATAAACGGCAATGGAGAAACGACTCCCATTCCACCCGTGTTGAGTCCCTGATCGTCATCATGCACACGCTTATGATCTTGTGATGCTGGGAATAAGCGCCATGTCTTTCCGTCGGAAAATACATGCACACTAAACTCGATACCATCGAGAAATTCTTCGATGACCACCTCGCTACCAGCATCACCAAACACTTTTTCAATCATGATCTCACGCAAGGTCTCAAGCGCCTCGTGTTTATTCTTGGCAATAATCACACCCTTACCGAGAGCAAGACCAGAAGCCTTGATCACCAGCGGATATGATTGTTCATCCGCGTAAGCAACAGCTCTCTCAAACTGAGTAAATGTCTCATATCGAGCAGTCGGGATATTATGGCGAAGCATGAAGTCTTTTGCATATGCTTTAGACCATTCAAGTTCTGCTGCCGCCTTGGTCGGACCAAATACCAGAATACCTGCTGTATGAAATGCATCCACGATACCGATAGACAACGGATCGTCGGGTCCGATAACGACAAAATCCACCCTTTTTGCTTGAGCGAAATCAACAAGATCGCGGATATCAGTCGCTGCAATAGGGACGTTCTCGCCAAACCGCATCGTGCCCGGATTACCCGGAGCAATATACAATTTCTTAAGTCTCGGAGATTGAGCAATCTTCCATGCAAGCGCATGTTCGCGGCCGCCGGAACCTACAAGGAGAACGGTAAGCTGTTTCATACTGAAAATATAGCATTAATACGGCCATCGCAATAAATTGACTGTATCTATTTAATGTGTTAGAAATATGACAAATATATTTCCTCATCTAAACAAAAAAACCAAATGAGCACTACAAACGAACTAGATCAAAGAAAGCAGAGAGAGGCACGTCTCTTAAACTTCACTGGCGATGATATAAAAACACCACCAAAGGAGCCGAAGCCCCGAAACGACCCAAGCGAATTACCCCATCCCGGAGGCAAGCCGGTAAACTGGCCAAAAGCAATATCACGAATATAAGAAAATCCCTGCGCAGTACGCTGCACAGGGATTTTTTGTATGCCACTGAGTATAAAGACTACCCTTTTGGATACTGTTCAATAGCTTTCTGCTTACAGTGTTCGAGTATCATTACTTCATTCGGATCAATGAGCGGAATTTCTCGATGCACTTCACGCACCGTACCCTGCAAGAAATCATGGAGAGTTTCAATCTGCACTTCGTGTTCAAAAGGAAGTACCCGAGCCGCGATTGTCTCAGGAGTGTCACCTTCCGTGATCGGCACCTGGCGCGATTTGAGTACAGCACCATGATCGAATTCAACAGCCACGCGCTGCGCGGTTGCTTCTGTCCAATAGTCGTGGCCCGTCTCTTGCACAAAATACAATCGCGCCGCATGTACGCGCATGCCATACATTCCAGCCCCGCCAAAATCCTGCCGTCCGATATCAAGAGGTCCGGGATGCTGATTCGTCATCTTTCCCAGATACCGCTCAATAACGTTCGCAGGAGTCTTCACCATCCAGCCGTATTGCCCGACGAACTCCACGCCGCGCTTTTCGCACTCGCTCACGATAGCGCTGCCGAACGTACCTGGTGTCGGAAAATCTTTCGGTGAGAGCACGATCACATCAGCAGGATTCATACCAAGCTCAAGCGCTTTTTGGAGACCACCGGCACTCGCACGGCTTGCGATAAGGAGAGCGGGAGTAATACCCTCAAGACGACCGCCGGGGCGACACTCGGAAATAATCCGTGCCGCAGTCGTTCCTCCGCCTGATATAAGTAGTGCAATCTTCATGTCTCAAATATACCAAAAGCGTGCAGTTTCTGCTAAGCTCTCCCGATATGGAAGAATACGTCATCCTGGTCGATGAACACGACCAGACAATCGGAAAAGAAGAGAAAATGAAGGCTCACGAACTCGGTATCCTCCATCGGGCATTTTCTGTTTTCGTCTTTAATTCGCAAGGAGAACTCTTGCTCCAGCAGCGTGCCAAAAGCAAATACCACTCCGGGGGACTCTGGACCAATACCTGTTGCAGTCATCCCCGCCCCGAAGAGGAAACGCTCGCTGCAGCACACCGCAAACTCATACAGGAAATGGGGTTCGATTGCGAACTTTCAGAAGCCTTCTCTTTTACCTACAAAGCAGCACTCGACCACAGCCTCACTGAACATGAGTTTGATCATGTACTCATCGGGAAATACGATAGCGATCCAGTTCTAAATCCCGAAGAAGCCGACGCATTCAAGTGGGCTTCCCTCGAATGGATCAAAGAAGACCTGCTCAAAAATCCTGACGCATATACTGTCTGGTTTAAGATTTGTTTTGAGCAAGTAACAAAATACAGAGGATAGACACCCGCGTAAGTTCTACTTTTTCTTCTTCAGACCCTTCTCTACCTCAATAATATTGAGCGAAGCTTTCAGTACGGTGTCCGGGTTGATCGAAATCGAATCGATTCCCTCTCGCACGAGAAACTCAGCAAGGTCTGGAAAGTCTGATGGTCCCTGACCGCAAATACCTACTTTTTTCTTACGCTTATGCGCGACTTGGATGAGCTCCTTGATAAGGCGCTGTACTGAGCGATTGCGTTCATTGCCGATGTGCGCGATGAGCTTCGAGTCGCGATCGAGTCCGAGCGTAAGCTGAGTGAGATCGTTCGATCCAATACTGAATGCATCGAAGATATCGGCAAACTCATCGGCCTGTAAAATATTTGATGGAATTTCCGCCATAACCCAAATCTCAAGTCCTGAAGAGATCTCAACCGTCTCAGCTTTCATATTCCCCTTTTGAACCACAATCTTTTCCGTTTTAGGATTCTTCGTACGTTTGAGGCCGTACTTGTCCATAAGCGCAACAACCTTCTTGCCTTCTTCCGGTGTGCGGCAGAATGGCACCATGACCTTCAGGTTCCAGAGACCGAGCTCTTCGCGTACAGCTTTGACAGCCTGACACTCAAGCTCAAAAGCCTGCATAAAATTCGGGTCATAATATCTCGAAGCACCGCGCCAGCCCATCATAGGATTCTCTTCTACTGGTTCATACAAGCTGCCGCCGATAAGCCCCCGGTATTCATTGGATTTAAAATCACTGAACCGAAGCACGACTTCGTACGGGTAGAATGCGGCACAAATCGTAGCGATTCCATATTTGAGTTTCTCAACATAAAACGCGACTTTGTCCGGATAGCCTTTTGTGAGTGCATCAATCTCGCTCTGTAATTTCTTGTCTTTGAGTGTCTTGTAATTGATGAGGGCGTTTGGATGAATCTTTACAAAGTTTGAAATAATGAATTCTTCGCGAGCAAGACCAACACCGCGGTTTGGAATGTTTGCATGACTAAATACAAGTGTCGGATCGGCAACGATCATCTTCACGGGAGTTTTCGGCATCTGGTAACCCTTGAGGTCGATCTTCTTGTGCTCGAATTTCAAAATCCCGGCAAACACTTTTCCGACTTCTCCTTCAGCGCACGAAACCGTAACCTCCATGCCGTTTTTCAAAACCTGCGTGGCCGTGCCCGTACCGACGATAGCCGGGATACCAAGCTCGCGCGAGACAATAGCAGCATGTGAAGTACGCCCACCCGCATCGGTGACAATAGCAGAGGCTATCTTCATAATCGGCTCCCAGTCAGGGTCAGTAATCTCAGTCACCAGCACCTCGCCTTTTTTAAACGTCGAGAGCTGCGATGCGTCGCGGATATAGCGTACTTTTCCGGCTCCAATCTTTGCGCCCACTGCCGCACCCTGACAAAGCAAAGATCCCTTCTCAGAAAGCTTGTACTCTTCAAGTATGACACCGCTCTTCCCAGACTCCACCGTTTCTGGACGCGCCTGCACAATGTAGAGCTCGCCAGTCTTGCCATCGAGCACCCACTCGATATCCATCGGACGCTTGTAGTGAGCCTCGATCATCGCACCCCAGCGAGCGAGCTTCAAAATCTGCTCATCACTGAGCACAAACCGATCACGCTCGGCGGCTGTCGTCGAGACTTCTTTTGTCATAGCATTGCCACCCGTCGCATAAATGAGCTTTTTTTCTTTTGAGCCCATGCGCTTGCCCACGATAGACTTAAATCCTTTTGCGAGCGTCGGCTTGAAAACGACATACTCGTCTGGGGTTACAACACCTTTTACGACATACTCGCCAAGACCCCACGAGCCGTTGATGACAATAGTATCTTTGAATCCAGATTCCGTATCGAGAGTAAACATAACCCCAGCGGCTCCCCGATCGCTACGAGCCATTTTTTGCACAGCGACCGAAAGCAAGACATTAAAATGGTCATATCCTTGATGCTCGCGATATGAGATAGCACGGTTCGTAAAGAGTGACGCCATTGCAAGCTTGATGCATTCGAGCACCTGAGCTTCACCACGCACATTGAGATACGATTCCTGCTGACCTGCAAAAGAGGCATCCGGCAAATCTTCTGCCGTCGCCGAAGAACGCACTGCAACATCGAGATCCTTTACGGAAATTTTCAGATGAGCCGCGAGCTTCTTGTATGCCTCGCCAATAGCTTCATCGAGTACTTTCGGAAATGTCGCACTCATAATGGCTTCACGCACGGCATGTCCGCGCTTTTCGAGATCCTTGATATTGTTCGTATCGAGCCCCTTGAGTAGCCCGCGAATTTTCGCATCAAGACCATTTTCTTGCACAAAAAAACGGTAACTCTCCGCAGTTACCGCAAAACCATATGGTACTTGAATTTTCTCTCCACGGCCTTTTGCTGCCGAGGTTAGATTCTGGTGCATCTCTCCCAAATTCGCATTCTTCCCTCCCACAATACCGACATCTTCTCGACCGATCTCATCGAACCACAATATAAAAGCCTCACTGCGCGCACGAGTATTTTGTTTCATTGGAGGAAACGCAAAACGTATATAAAAATTGATAAATGCAGAGTAAGTATAGCATTAAGCGAAACGGTGTAAAAAGACAGCACCTGCCTCCTGATAAGGCCTTGCGCAGGCGCTCAGGCGCCGAGCAGCCCGGCCGCCCTCAAGGCGGAACGGGTTGCCTTTCAGGAGGCAGGTGCTGTCTTTTTGCACCGTAACCCTTTTTACGCTAAACTCTCCTTATATGAACCCACCAAAAGTATCCACTCGCGGGCAGAATGTGATCGCTTCCCCTATACGCAAGTACCTCCCTCTTATGCAGGAGGCGGAGAAGCGTGGCACCAAGGTTTACAAGCTCAATACCGGCGATCCAGATATCGAGGTTCCACCAGCTTTTTTTGATGGAATTCGCGGCTACGCAAGCAAGAATCTCCCCTATGCTCCGAGCTCAGGCTTCCCGCTCCACATCGCTGCTTGGCAGACATATTTTAAACAGTTCGGCGTCGAGCTTGAGTCCAAGAACATTATCCCTACCGTCGGCTGTGCGGAGGCTATCCTTCTCGCCCTCATGGCAGCAGCCGACATCGGCGATGAGGTACTCGTCTTCGAGCCACTCTACGTAAGCTACAAATCTTTCTCCGTCATGACGGGTATCAAGCTCGTCCCCATTACACTCAAAACCTCCGACGGGTTCGCTATGCCGACAGACGCCGAGATCGAATCCAAAATTACAGAGAAGACGAAAGCCATCGTCGTCATCAACCCAGACAACCCGACTGGAAAACTCTGGAGTGAAGAGGAGCTCGCCCGCATTCTCGCCATTGCAAAGAAACACAACATGTTCGTCATCGCCGACGAGACATACCGCGAGATCCGTTTCGACGGACAGGTGTCATGCATGCTCACCATGCAAGAGGGCCGCGAGAATATTATTCTCGTAGACTCCATCTCGAAGCGTTTTAGCATGCCGGGAGCACGCGTTGGATGTCTCGCCTCGTACAATACGGACGTCATGACCGCGGTACTCAAATTTGCCCAGGCTCGCCTCTCCGTCGGAACACTTGAGCAGCTCGCCCTCGTGCCACTGCTTGAGAGTTCGAAGCAGTATACCGATCCAGTCAAAGCGGAGTACGAGAAACGCTGCGAAGTCGTATACAAAGCTCTCTCTGAAATGCCAGGCGTGATGGTAACGCGCCCAATGGGTGCATTCTATATCTACGCCGCGCTTCCGGTAGACTCAGCGGAGGAATTCGTAAAATTCATGATCGGCGAATTTTCTGACAACGGCGAGACTGTCATGATCTCCCCTATGAAAGACTTCTATATCTCCGAAGGTCTTGGCGCAAATGAAATCCGCATCGCATACGTGCTCAACACCGAAAAGCTCGCACGCTCGATGGAGATTTTGAAAAAAGGACTCGAAGCGTACCAGGTGAAGAAATAATACTCACCTGAAAAAGAAAAAGACCGCACTTACCGTGCGGTCTTTTTTGATGTAATTTTTTAAACCTACAAAAGTAAAAGTAGAGCACTCATCGATTGATATAGCTCGTCTTCGAACAAAATCTTTACCGTATCACTAGGATACCGTGGCATTATTTTGTTTTCGACGTCGCTAAAAAGATTGTTGATATGCTCCATTTCTACATGGAACTTTCTTAATCTTCCAAAATCAGTGTCCTTAAAAAAAGCGCTCGAATTTAAACGCTTGCACGCCAAATGTAAGCCTTGTTTAAACCAGTCTTTGTTATTACTAAATTCGTGACTAAAGACATCCTTCAGTCCGAGAACAGTAACACTCGACTTATCAATGTGCCTTCTCCATCTGCCCAAATCTTGCTCAATTGCTTTTTTGTTGGGTTTTGATTTTTTTTGGAGTCTCCAATATCTATCGATCGGGAAAGCAGAATACCCCGTAAGAGAGTCAACTCCATCAATATTTCTCGATACAGCAAAAAAATCAGCCTTCCAGAAAAGGTCGTTTTCGTATATGGGCACTTCTACGGGAAGCACCCCCATTTTATCCGAAGAAAAAACAAATACTTGTTCAATAGAACTCGGGCAAAAGATAGGAGACAGGTGTTGTTTGGGTCTCATCATGATATTTCGATCCAAAAGAGAATCAAAATTCTCGGCAAGTTCTTCGTCTGCTTCCAAAGCAGTGCGGAAGTGGTCAATCAGAGCTTTCCGGGTTAGACTCATGCAATTATCTGCCCGATACAGCGGGACTTGGTTTTAGCCTGTATACACATGCTTGTGTCTTTCTTGGACAAGCTGCCGCACGAGAGAAGTATCGTGTCTCTGCGAATTACGAATGTAGCCGCCTACTATGCTTCTGCGGTTTAACATCATAGACCCAGGAAGCGACCCCGGGGACTTTTATATTGTATTTTTAATACACTATTATTTTTACCATACTATCTATTTCAAAATATGTCAAAAACACGCTCGCTTTTCATCACGGGTAAAAAAGCGTACACTTCCCGTATGGATAGAGACATAGACAAGATTAAAGCATCGCTCATAGAGCTCGCCGACGCTATCGAATCAGGAGAGCGCGAAGGCATGGGACGACTGATCAGGAACATTCTCGGCTACGACATCGTAAAAAAGAATCCTGTCAGAAGCCAACACCAACGCTGCACCTGTGCAAAATGCACCGCAGTCTGGGAAGGCGACAATAACGGTGACGACGGAATAAACTAAATAAAAAAATAAGACCTAAAATTTTCAACGCAGCGAAGACTGGGCAGAAAATTTTAGGTCTTATTTTTTTATTTAGTTTAATCTTTCGGAACCTCGTACGTAACATCCTTCGATCGCTCGTGGAGATCAATAGGATACTCCCCTGTAAAACACGAAGTCGAAAGAACATCGCGAGAAAGACCTGTCGCACGAATGAGGCCATCAAGCGAAAGGAAGTGGAGCGATGTTGCGCCAAGGAATTCCCGGATTTCTTCCACCGTCTTCTGGCTTGCAATCAGATTAGACTGCTTAGGCGTATCAATACCGTAATAGTCAGGAAATTTTACGGGAGGGCTTGATATAAGGAAATGCACCTCTGCAGCTCCGGCTTCAAATATTGCCTTAATGAGCTGACGACTCGTCGTTCCTCGAACGATCGAATCATCCATGAGAACAATCCGCTTACCTTTGAGCACCGGAGCGAGCGGTGTAAGTTTGAGCTTCACGCCAAGCTCGCGCACATGCTGTTCTGGCTCGATAAACGTGCGGTGAATATATCGATTCTTTACGAGAGCCATTTCAAGCGGAATACCTGAAGCAGCAGCATATCCAACAGCAACCGGCATCGCAGTCTCAGGCACCGGCACAACCATGTCAGCCTCAATCTTGCATTCTTTTGCAAGCTCAACGCCAGAGTTACGACGAACATCGTAGACAAGCTTTCCTGAAAGAATAGAATCAGGACGAGCAAAATAAACGAATTCAAAAATATCCAACTTAGGATTCGGCGCCATGACCTGCTCAGAAGCAAGACCGTGGTCATCGATAATAAGCATCTCACCAGGATTTACTTCACGAATAAATTCAGCACCCATCGCCTGAAAGGCACAACTCTCACTCGCGACAGCAAAACCGCCATTAATCTTACCCACAGACAACGGGCGCATACCGAAGCTGTCACGCACAGCAACAAGCATATTCGGAGTAGCAAGCACGATTGCATACGCTCCAGTAAAGAGTGGTAGCACTGCCTTGATCGAGTCAGGGAGAGAAAGACCCATCTTCAAACCTTGTCCGACAGCTTCAGCCATGAGCTCCGAGTCGCTACGATCATCAAGAACAACACTCGTATCTTTCAGGAATTTTTTTAATGCTTCGACAGAAGGAAGATTTCCATTATGCGCGAGTGCAACAATACCAGTTTCGGCGTCCTCGTGGAACTGATCAACTTGTGGAAACTTCACCTCATCAATAACAACAGGCTGCGCGTGTGTGAGCATTGAATTTCCAGAGGTCGAGTAGCGATTGTGTCCTATCGCGAGGTATCCCTGAAGTCGCTTCAGATGCTCTTCATTGTACGCAGCAGATACAAGACCCATACCACGATGCGAAAGAAGTCGCGCGCCATCGCCGACAGTAATACCCGAAGATTCTTGACCTCGATGCTGCAATGCGAAAAGTCCAAAAAAAGACAATCGAGCTACATCGAGCCCTTTTCCATAAATACCGAAAACAGCGCACTTTTCGCCGAGGTGTTCCATAGAGATATATTATTTCTTAACACCTTTATTATAATACGAAATTGCGTTTTTGAAAAGAGCAAAGCCGTCGCCATACGTTGGAACCTTTTTACCCTTATTTTTCAAGTCATTCTGGAGTTTTTGCCAATCAGGACGCTGGTGAAAAAACATTCCGCGCTCAGGGTGCGGCATCATACCAAGGATGCGACCGTCCGGCGAAAGTACGGCGGCAATGTCCTCCGCTGCACCATTCGGATTCATCGGAAGATTCTGGTATTCACACGCAGGACCTTGTGTGTATTTGAGTGCGACATTCGGTGCGCCTTCTTTTGGTAAAACATACTTTCCTTCACCGTGAGCAATAGGTACGGAAATGACGCCAAGTCCGCGAGTCCATGGACTCTCACCCACGGCCTCAATATCCACCCAACGATCCATATAGCGAGCACTTTCATTGTATGTAAGCGCACCCGGCAGGATACCCGCAGCAGTGAGAATCTGAAATCCGTTACAGATGCCAATGACAAGTGTGTCGCGCTTAATGAATTCCTTGAGCACTTCGCCCAAGTGATTATTGAGTCGGTTACCATACGCCTTGCCTGAACCCGTGTCGTCGCCATAAGAGAATCCCCCTGGCATAGCAAGAATCTGATACTTCAAAAGCATTTTAGGATCTGCGATGACGTCGTTGATATGTACGATATCCGCTTTTCCACCCGCCTCTTCAAAAGCGAACTTGGTCTCTTCTTCGCAGTTGAGTCCGTAGCCGGAGAATACAATTACTTTAGGTTTGGTTTTCATATAAAAATTAAAATGCTTTGAACGTTTTCTCAAACGCATGAGCCAGCGCGCCGACAGTCGCCTCGAGAACAGTCTCATCTTTTACTCGGACAACAACAGCACCACCTTTCGTTACGCGACCAATACGAACAACATTCTTACCAATCAGAAGTTCAAAGAGTCTGCGGCTTCGCGCTGGAACAGCCGCCACAATGCGTCCCTGGCTCTCAGAGAAGAGCGCAGCTTCGGGGCTCGTCCACGTTCCAGGAACTTTCTTGAGGTCTATATCGAATCCGAGACCGCCACCAATAGACATTTTGGCGAGCGCAGTAGCGAGGCCGCCGCGACCGACAGCAAACGCGGCATTCGCATATTTCTGCGCGCGAGCATATTTCTTGTAGAGCGGCGCCCAAGCCTGAGCATCGACTTTTGGAATACCGACATTCGATCCGCCGTGCATAGCCGCATATTCCGTTCCGCCGAATTCATCATGCGTTTCGCCGAGAAGATAAAGATAATCCCCTTCGCCCTTGAAGTCGAGCGTCATAGCGGTGAGCGCGTTCGGAAGTACCGCAAGAGCCGAGATGAGCAAGGTCGGTGGAATGGAAATATCTACATGCTTGCCTGCACGGTCGAAACCATGAAAATCATTGTGCATACTGTCCTTACCGGAGATATACGGCGTCTGGTAGACGAGCGCTGTCTCGTAACATGCACGTCCGGCCTCGCGGAGCTCATACATGGATTCAGGTGTGTTGGAGCGGCTCCAGCAGAAATTGTCGAGGATAGCGATAGAGTCAGGAGTAGCGCCGCCAGCGATAGCTTGGCGCACAGCTGTATCGATAGAAGCAGCCGCCATATTGTACGTATCACCATCCGAGTACGCAGGATAGAGAGCGCTCGTCATAAGTACTCCTGCTGGTGATGAGAGCACTGGCTTCGTCACGCTTGCAGGCGATGGCACGCGGCCACGTCCCTGAACAGGCTTCGTGACAGAACCACCCTGCACCTCATAGTCATATTGTTCGGCGATAAAAAGATGTGAAGCAACCGATGGACGCGAAAGCATCGCAAGAAGCTCGTCAGAAAGATTCATAGCGGAATCGCGAGCTTTAAGCGGACGGAGTATCCGCTCAGGAGCATGGACGCGGATCTCTTCGCGCGGCCAGCCATTGTGCAAGAAGTCGAGCGAAAGATCGAGAATCGTTTTACCGTTCCACTGAATAACGCAATGATCTCCCTTGGTGAATTCTCCAATCACTGTCGCCTCAACTCCACGAGATTTCGCAAGCGCAGCGAGCTCTTTCCATTTGCCTTTCGGTACAGCGAGTGTCATGCGCTCCTGTGATTCTGAAATCCAGATCTGCCACGGAGCGAGTCCTGGATATTTCACCGGAACTTTTTCAAGATCAATACGGCAGCCACCAGCTTCTCGCGCCATTTCACCGATAGCGCTCGAGATTCCTCCCGCGCCATTATCGGTAATGCTATTGTAGAGACCGCGATCACGCGCCTCTTTTACCAGCATATCGGAAAACTTTTTCTGTGTGATCGGATCGCCGATCTGTACAGCTGTCGCAGGCGAACCCTCGTCGAGCTTCACACTCGAAAACGTCGCGCCATGAATACCGTCGAGACCTACGCGGTTACCCACGGAAACGATATAGTCCCCTGGCATCGCAGCCTTTTCCCACGATTTGCGACCGGCAGTTTTGCGAGGCAAAAGCCCGACCGTTCCAGCAAACACAAGCGGCTTGCCGCGGAAACGATCCTCACACAGAAGAAATCCATGCGGTGTTGGAATACCAGAAGCATTACCACCGCTATTGATACCTTTTACGACGCCGTCGAGAATTCTGCGCGGCGGAAGCATCTGCTCTTTCTGGTTCGCATCGCGATACAGCGGATGCGAATTGTTTGGATCGCTAAACGGATCGCCGACACAGAAGCCGTACATGTTTGCAACAGGCTTTGCGCCAAGACCAGTACCGATAGCATCGCGATTGACGCCCACGATACCAGTGATAGCCCCACCGAATGGATCGAGTGCTGACGGACTATTGTGTGTTTCAACTTTATGCGTAACGAGCCAATTCTTGTCGAATTCGATAATGCCGGAATTGTCGGAGAAGACTGATACGCAGAAATCCTTACGGCCTTTTTTCTTGCGAATTTCTTCCGTCGCCCGCTTGATATATTCCTTGTAGATACCTTTTGGAATGTCGGCCATCGGCGAGGCAAAAATACGGTGCTTGCAATGTTCGCTCCAAGTCTGGGCGATCATTTCAAGCTCGATATCCGTCGGGTCACGGTGCATCGTATTAAAATGTTCGCGGATAGCGCGCATATCGGCGAGCGTAAGTGCGAGTGGTCCGCGACGCGTGCCATCAGCATTCCTAATTCCCTCAGTACCAATCTTCTTGAGCTCATCATCGGTGACAGCAAGAGATACCGCACTCGCAGTAGCATTCGCATGTAGCGAAACAGGCGTAAGCACTCGAGAAAAACCGTACTCCTTTTCATACTGGCTCCAGAGCGTTACGTGAGCACGCTCGATAAGCGGATTATACAAAGACTTCTTGATACGCTCGATATCAGGATCAGAAATATTACCGTACAGTGCGTACACGCGACTCGACGCGACGAGAGCGTCGCCTTGATCGCGGCCAGTTACATCAGAAATAGTTTCCTGTGCCGTCATACCAACATTGTCAGTAACACCCGGAAGATACCCGATTTCAATAGCTGCGGTAAATGGCTTCTCAATAATATGTCCGTTTGCGGTTCCGCGCTCCATCGTCGCGTTTACAAGCGACGAAAGAACGCTCGCTGTCTCTCCTTCTGAAAGTACGGCGTCAGTCGTGTACGAGTCCACAATCACAACATCGGTCAGCTCTCGTCCGCTGCCAAGATGCTTCCACTCGCGCATCTTCTCCCTGGCACGTGTATCAGCTACGGTGAGAATGACGTCGAATCGAGTGGTGTTCATGGGGCTATATATATTATTTCGTGCGAAAAATAAGTTCAGTTCGTTCAGGTCCAGTCGAGATGATAGAGACAGGCACTCCGACGGCATTCTCAATGAAAGCGAGGTAGTCCTTCGCTCCCTGCGGTAATTCTTTTTCGGAATGTGCGCCGCGGATAGTCTTCTTCCAGCCAGTAAATTCCTCGTAGTTTGGAATGATTCGGTCGCCGTCGGTTTCAAATGGCATTCTGTCGACGATTTTCTCATCTATCGTATAGGTCGTAGCAACCTTGATCAAATCGCACTCAGAAAGAATATCGAGCTTTGTGATAGCGAGCTCGCTGACACCGCTGAGCATGACAGCTTTCTTGAGCGCAACGATATCGAGCCAACCACAGCCGCGAGGACGTCCGGTGACTGCACCAAACTCTCCTCCCCATGCGCGAAGCTTCTCTTCCATTTCAGGTTCACAGCGTGTCGGGAATGGCCCGCCGCCTACGCGCGTTGCGTAGGCTTTCATGATACCGATAACACGTCCGATCTTCTGAGGCGCTACACCAAGACCAGTACAGACGCCTGCGGCAATCGTGTTGCTCGAAGTCACAAACGGGTACGTAAATCCATGATCGATATCGAGCATGCTTGCCTGCGCTCCTTCGGCGAGAATTTTCTTGCCGAGATCAAGCTGTTCGTTTACGAAATTGGAACACTCGACAAAAGTAAATGTTTTAAGATATTCGATAGCGGAGAAGAAATCCTCCTCGTTCTTTTTGAAAAGCGCTGCATCGGTAGCAAACCCCATTGCCGCAAGCAGCATCTGGTGGTGCGCCGTGAGTGACTGATATTTCTCTTTGAAATCAGGCGTAAAAATATGTCCTGCGCGAATACCAAGGCGTCCAACCTTGTCCATGTATGTAGGGCCGATACCGCGAAGCGTCGTGCCGATCTTGCCGACACCTTTGCTTTCTTCGGTCGCCTTGTCGAGCAGCTTATGGGTTGGGAGCACAAGGTTTGCTTCTTTTGCTATACAAAGACGCTTCTTTGCGCCGCGAACATTCGCTTCAACCTCTTCAAGCTCATCGCGGAACGCGACAGGATCAAGAACCACGTTCGCACCAATAAGGTTCATCGGTGCAGCAAGAATACCGCTCGGGAGTGTGCGAAGAATAATCTTCTGCTCTCCAACGAATACAGTGTGCCCCGCGTTTGATCCGCCCTGAAAGCGGGCAACAAGATCATAGTTCGGCGCAATAGCATCGACGATCTTACCTTTTCCTTCATCGCCCCACTGGAGTCCAAGCACAACGTCGATTTTATTATCTTTGAATAGCATGAGGATGAATGGAAGTGATTATCGCGTATAGTTCGGCGCTTCCTTGGTAATAGTCACATCGTGCGGATGGCTTTCCTTGCTTCCCGCTGTCGTAATGCGGACAAATTCAGCCGTCTTCATGTCAGCGATAGTTGCAGCACCCAGGTATCCCATACCGGCACGGAGTCCGCCAACGAGCTGAGTGACGACATCCGAGAGTGGACCTTTGAATGGAAGGCGTCCAACGATTCCCTCAGGAACCAATTTTTTCAAATCGTCTTCAGCGTCCTGGAAGTAGCGATCTTTCGATCCAGCTGCCATTGCTTCAACAGATCCCATACCGCGGTATGACTTATAGCGGCGGCCTTCAAGAAGGATCGTTTCGCCTGGAGACTCTTCTGTACCAGCGAAGAGAGAACCAGCCATAATAGTATCGGCTCCAGCGACGAGCGCTTTGACGATATCACCTGAATACCGAATACCGCCATCAGCAATAAGCGGAACACCAGCCTTTTCACAGGCCTCAGCTGCTTCCATGATTGCAGTGAGCTGTGGAACGCCGATTCCAGCGATGATACGAGTCGTACAGATTGATCCGGGACCGACACCGACTTTTACGGCGTCAGCACCCGCTTTGATAAGCGCTTCAGCACCTTCGCGCGTTGCTACGTTACCAGCGGCAACTTCAAGTTTTGGAAATTTCTTTTTGACGGTTTTGACCATTTCGAGCACGCCTTTTGAGTGGCCGTGAGCAGTGTCGACAACAACGAGATCCACGCCTGCTTTTACCAACGCTTCAATACGTTCGATCATAGCCTCGCCGACGCCAACTGCAGCTCCAACGAGCAAACGGCCCTGCGCATCCTTGGATGCATTCGGATACAGGCGGCTGCGAGTGATATCTTTGTATGTAATGAGTCCTACGAGCTCATCTTTTGCTCCTACGACAGGAAGCTTCTCGATCTTATGCATCAAGAGAAGCTGCTCGGCTTTTTCGATAGAGATGCCTGACTTTGCAGTAATGACGTCTTTTGTCATGACAGCACTGACTTCTTTTGTCTTGTCGACAACTGAACGAACATCACGATGGGTCAGAATACCGACGAGCTTCGTGCCGTTGACGATCGGAATACCCTTGATCGCATTGTCGCGCATGACTTTCATTGCCTCGCCGACCGTTGCCGTGTCTGGAAGCGTCACTGGGTCGTTGATAAGCATGTTCTCGGCACGCTTCACAATATGAACCTCGCGAGCCTGCGCTTCGGTGGTCATGTTCTTGTGAATAAATCCGATACCACCGAGACGTGCAATAGAAATCGCCATGGCCGATTCAGTAACCGTATCCATGGCGGCAGAGACGAGCGGGATCGCAATCGAGATCTTTTTCGTCAGCTTTGTTTTTGTAACGGCGTCTCTCGGCAGCACCTCGCTTGCTCTCGGTTTGGCAAGGACATCATCAAAGGTCAAAGCTTCAACAAGCGAAGTATTTTTTTTCATATGTCAACTATAGCATAAAAACCCAAAAGCTCCAAATCCCCTCCCGGGCTTGTATATAAGCGCTTTCTGGCTATTTCAACGCTTTCCGTGCTACAATCGGGGCACTTTTATGCGATTACACCGATTCATCGGGCCGTTCGATTTCAGCCAAAAAACGCTTATCATCGACGACGAATCATTCGTCCAGCAATGGCGCACCGTACTACGCCTCGGTATCGGCGACTCGATTATCCTTTCTGACGGGCACGGCAAAGAAACAGAGGCTGTGATTATCGAGATGGACAAAAAAACAGCAGAGGTTACACTCGGCACTATCACTACACCCGAGAGAGAGCCAGTAAAAATGGCGACACTCTACTGTGCCATGCTGAAACGTGAAAATTTTGAACTTGTGGTCCAAAAAGCAACCGAGATCGGCATCGCGCGCATCGTCCCCATCGTAACCGAACGCACCGTGAAAACAGGCCAAAACAGGGACCGCCTGCTCAAGATCATCCGCGAAGCAGCCGAACAATCTGGACGCACTGTACTTCCCGAACTTGCTGAACCACTGCGTTTTCGAGACGCTGTAGCGGAAGCAGCAGGTACGCCGTCACTTTTTTTTGATCTCTCTGGTACCTCTATGGATTTTTCCAAAAACACAACTGCATACACTTCATGCTTCATAGGCCCTGAAGGTGGATTTTCCGAACCAGAAGTCGCTCTCGCCCGTGAAAATAGCCTCACTGTCGCCTCACTCGGAACACTTACTCTCCGCGGAGAGACGGCGGCTATCGTAGTGAGCTATCTCCTTACGCACTAAAAAAGCCGACATGATTTTCAACGCAGCCAAGGCTGAACAGAAAATCATGTCGGCTTTTTTATTCGTTATGCTTTTACCTGAGCGGCACTAGCCAAATTTTCAGGAAGCGGCGTTTTTTCAATCTGTTCCATGACCCACTTCACTTTCGGAATATACTGGTCGTCAGCATTATATCCATTGTATACGCGAAGCTTTTGTGCAAAAGTCTTATTCGCATAGAAGCGAGCAGTCCCTGGGCGTTTAGCCGCGAGCGTCTCAGCAACAGTGGTAATGGCTTCATCAACAGAGTCGAACTTGATCTTACACGAACCATACCCAAACGGGTTATTGGTACGCTGAGCACATGTCTTCGGGTCCATACCCGTGCTTTCGATCATTGCCATAGCGGCAAGAGCGGTTACCGGAAGGTCGTTATCGGCAGCTGCCTGAGCAAGCTTCGATCCCATTCCTTCCATATGAAGATCGTGGTGCGCATAATATGCGTCGATCTTCGCTGCTGCCTCATCAATCATAGCGCGATGTTGGTTAACAACGGTATCACTGATAAGGTTCCTTGTTTGATCCGGAGATATAGCTGCTGCAAGGGGTGACCCTGGTACGATGCCCGGAAAGGGCGCCGTAAGAAGGGAGGCTGTCAAAACAGGAAAGACAGCGGCTGCTTGCAGGAATTTTTTTACGTTTGTATGCATAGGGTGGCGGTTATGTGCTCCGCCAACGCTTCTTCGGCAAATATCTTGTTTTCATGCCAGAAAACAAAAAAGACCTTAGTAATAGAGCTTCGCGCTTTATCACATCGGGTCCCTAATATAGTATCACAGACGGTCAAAAAAGTCAATAGTTATACAACAATTTTTGAGTGTGTCAAAACGATAAAACCCTTATAAAATAAGGGTTTTATGAGCCACATTTATTGACATATTGGCAAGTATTATTGCCTAGTGATGATCGCCATGCTCAGGCTCTGCATGGCCATGCGCCGCTTCCGGGCCATGTGCCGGCTCCAGCTGGTAGATATCGACAAGCGTTTCCTCGTATGGATGCACTTCTTTGATCGCGGCGAGGATTTGTGGCACATCGTGCCGTAAACAGGTCACTTCGATGCGCTCCTGTTCGATAGTTTCTACCGCCTCTTCAGTATCAACCATGGGATTCGCTCCATGTTCAGGCTTATAGCGTCCGATACCCTGCGATGAGAAGCTTCGCCAGGTATACTGACCCACAACTCCCCCGCCCGCCCGAGCAATAGCCCTTCTGACAGTTTCAGACTGTCGGTCGGGTACGCTAACCACTAGTTTTACATACGGGTACGGAGCAGGCGCCTGCTTAAAAAGCTTTGAGAAATCAGGGAGAATAGCCAAGGTCTTCTCGTACTTATCCCGATTATGAACAAACGAGGCATACAGCGCCGCAAGAGCAACAGAAACGAGAAGAAGTTGAGTTAGAATAGCCATACGTTATAAAATCTCTTTTTCCAGCCTCTTTGCTATACCCTCTTCACTAATAGGTTTCAATAGTTTCTTTAATTCCGGGTCAGCAGACAAATCAATGCCATTTTTCTCAAGAAGAAGCGCTAACATTTGCATGACTTTCGTGATTTCCCTTTCAGATATAAGATTTATCTGCAAATGAATTTCTTCGCGAAGATCATCGACCTTAACGGTACGATTTTGAGATATGAGTACAAAAACAGCAAGGATTATAGCTTCCAGGGATACAATGGTCGTAAGTAAACTAAATGGAAACGGATCAAATGGTTCAACACCGCGTATTTGATTGGTGTTTATGAGTATCCACGCCAAAAATATACCTATGTTTATTAGCAGGAATGACATGCTTCCAAAAGTCGTCGTCATCCAATCCGCAAGTTTCTCCGCAGATGTTCTCTTGGCGTCAGCTTTTGCTTTGATCGTCCTCAGTACTTTGTGATGCGTTTCTGTTTCCTCATTGAACAATGAACGCAGAAAGGTAAGTGGATTTTTAGACATACATCCCAATACTACTAACGTCCGTGACAGGCTTTGTACTTTTTGCCACTACCACATGGGCACGGCTCGTTGCGTCCGACTTTTGCGACACCTGCTTTCGCTTCGTCGGCTGGTGTTTTGTCGAGAACTTCTTCGTGTTCGGCTGTAAGTACTGAGAGATTGGAAGGAACCGTCTCGGCAGTAACGCTTGCGGTCTGTGCCTGTTCGACGTTGATCGTCGCGATCATGTCACCTACCTGGGCGCGGAATGCGTTTTCCATATCGCGGAACAAGCGCAAACCTTCTCGCTGATACTCAACAAGCGGCTCGCGGCCACCGTATGCGCGAAGATTGACCGAAGAACGGAGGTGATCCATCGTCTCGAGATGTTCAACCCAGAGAAGGTCGGTAACGTAGAGCACGATGCGGCGGAATGTTTCGATAAATGCCTCATCGCCTACCATTGCACGTTTTGCATCAACATTTGCCTTGAATGCTTCATCGGCTCCAACGAATTCAACAAGGTATGCCTGAATATCCTCTTTCTTCGAGCGAAGCATTGTGCGTCGGCGAGCATACACGATCCCACGCTGATGCGAAAGAACGTTGTCGTACTCAAGAGTATGTTTGCGGGCATCAAAATGAAATCCTTCGATCTTCTTCTGAGCACCTTCAAGCGCACGATTGATGAGGCTGTTCTCGATTGGCTGATTCTCGGGAATACCGAAGCGTCCCATCATAGCCTTGATGCGTTCAGAACCGAATACGCGCATGAGATCATCCTCAAGCGAAACGAAAAACTGCGTTTCTCCTGGGTCACCCTGACGTCCGGCGCGTCCGCGAAGCTGGTTGTCGATACGGCGAGCCTCATGACGTTCAGTACCGAGCACAAACAATCCACCAAGGTCCTGCACTTCCTTGCGGGCTTCATCGCTTGTGGGATACCCGCCAAGAATAATGTCGATACCGCGACCGGCCATGTTGGTCGCTACCGTTACTGCGCCCTTCTTACCTGCTTGAGCAATCAGCTCACCTTCCTTTTCATGATTTTTGGCATTAAGCACAGTATGCGGCACGCCAGCATCACGCAAATACGCAGAGAGCAATTCGTTGCGCTCGATAGAAATCGTTCCGATAAGTACCGGCTGGCCTTTTTCGTGGCGCTTGCGCACTTCTTCGGCGATAGCCTGCCATTTACCTTTTTCGGTCTGGAAAATAAAATCATTGTGATCGACACGCTTGATGTCACGATGTGTCGGCATCTCAATAACATCGAGACCGTACACCTTGCGGAATTCTTCCTCGCTCGTCTTACCTGTTCCGGTCATACCGGAGAGTTTCTTATAGAAACGGAAGTAATTCTGGAACGTGATCGATGCAGCAGTGCGTGTCTCTTTCTGAACTTTCACATTCTCCTTGGCCTCAATAGCCTGATGAAGACCTTCGTTCCAGCGGCGGCCTGGCTGCATGCGTCCGGTAAATGGATCCACAATCACGGCCTCACCATCACGAACAACATAATCACGGTCGCGAACAAAAAGCGCTCGAGCGCGAACGGCTGTTTCGAGGTGGTGAACGTACTTGATGCCCTTTTCTGTATATATATTGTCTATACCGAGCACTTTCTCGGCTTTTGAAATACCTGCATCAGTGAGTGCGATCGCTTTTTTCTTTTCGTCGACAGCGTAATCGTCTACGGGAACAAGTTTTGCCGCGATATCAGCAAACGTACGGTAAAAATCTTCGCTCTCAGCAGCTTCGCTTGAAATAATAAGCGGTGTGCGTGATTCATCGATAAGAATCGAGTCGATCTCATCCACAACAGCGTAATTATGTTCGCGCTGTACGATGTCGTCCACACGGCTCGCAAGATTGTCGCGGAGATAATCGAAACCATACTCGTTGTTCGTACCGTACGTGATATCGGCAGCGTATGATTCGCGACGGCTTGATGGACGGAGAAATTCATACACGACTTTGTACATCGCGACACCATCACGCTCGGAATCTTTTTCCGTATGAGTCGGATCGTAGAGGAACGATGCGTTCTGTGAATTTACTACGCCAAGAGAAAGGCCGAGAAACTGATACACCTGTCCCATCCATACACCGTCGCGCCGTGCGAGGTAATCGTTGACGGTGACGACATGCACACCAAGACCGGTGAGTGCATTGAGATATACCGGAAGGGTCGCTACGAGCGTCTTTCCTTCTCCTGTACGCATCTCCGCGATGTTTCCTCGATGAAGAGCAATACCTCCGAGAATCTGAACATCATAGTGGCGCTGACCGAGTGTTCGGCGAGATGCCTCGCGCACGAGCGCGAAAGCCTCCGGGAGGAGCGAGTCCAGAGACTCCCCTTTGGAATACCGCTCTTTAAGTTCAGCCGTCCTTACGGGAAAATCTTCGTCTTTCAAGGCTTTTAGAGCCTCTTCAAGGGAATTGACCTTCGCCACAAGGGGTTTTGCCGCCTTCAGGAATTTGGTCGTCGTATTGCCAAAAATGTTCTCATATATAGACATAGGAACTGGAGTATATCACGGAATATCCCCCACGAAAAACGCCCGACCTTGCGGTCGAGCGGATTTCGTAAGTGGGAACAGAATGTGATTATTTCTTCGCTTTCTTTGTAGTCTTCTTCTTTGCAACCTTCTTGACTGCTTTCTTTGCAACCTTCTTTACAACCTTCTTGACTGCTTTCTTAACTGCCTTCTTTTTTGCTGCCATAAATTTTTTTTGAATTAATTTTTAAGAGGCGCTTTCGATTCCGACCACACAAAATATTTTCGAAATGTTTTTTATGAAAATAATTTCTTAAAAAATATTTTGTGAACAAATCAAAACGCGACTAAAATAATTATCCTACATGCGAAGCGCGCGCGCAATATTTTTTTCACAAAACTGTGGAAAACTTTCGCGAAAAAATATTTTTTTATTTTGTAAAAAATAATTTCGCGCATTTTATTTTGTAAAAATTATTTTTTCACTCGAATGATGCACACAAAAAATGTGTGGAACAAAAATTTCAACGCAGCGAAGACTGGGCAGAAA
>CAIQBF010000026.1 GCA_903869975.1 uncultured bacterium
CGTCGTAGCCCGAATTGAGCATCTTGTAGTGCAAGAAGCTGTTGGTGAGTTTTTTCTGGTTGGTCTCTTCGAGTTTTTTGAGTGCGCCGAGACTCATAAACTTCGTGTCTTTCACGAGACCTTGATCTACATCTCCTTTTGTAACAATTGTTCCATCGAGTTTTTTTGTTTTACCTATATCGCTTCTCTGATAGAGGAAGTCTTCTTTTGTCTTGCCAATATCAGCTTGGCTGAATTCTTTGCCTGTTCGAGTATTGATACGGCGAGCATCGTTGGGTGGAAGTGATGTAATTGCGGCGATTTCGGCTGCGGAGTACGCTTCTTTATTCTTGTCTCCGGACTTAAGGTTCCGGAGCTCTGTTGCCATAGCTGCAAGAGCTTTAGGATCAAAATCTTTTGTATCTTTTGCTTCACGGATGTTCGTTTCGAGGAGTAGGATCGCATCTTCTCGTTTCTCGATAGCTTCTTTTATCTTCGCCTGTGCGTCATGGCTATAACCCAAGCTCTCGGCGAAGTCGCGCAGTTTTTTTGCTTGTGTTCCGACCTCTCCTTCGAATCCTCCAGCACTGCGTTTTGATGAAAGCGCCCCGATACTGCCGAAATTCATACCGGATTTCTCAGAAGCCATATTCCCAAGCGCTGTTTGCCGTAGGTCGAAGCTTGATGATGCGATACCGCGTCCGATCTTGAGCGTGCGTGCTGAGAGCATGCGCTGTGCGTTGAAGCGGAAATCCTTCTGGATTTGTTCGTCGCTGAGACCTTTTGTCCAGTTATACTTGTCGCGGAAATTTTGAGTTACGAGACCTGCGGCAAGACTCTTTCGTTCCTGGTTTTCCGCGATGCCTTTTCCTACGCGGCCGATTGTTTGACGGCCACTGTACGAGAGTGCTCCCGTAGCCACTCCAATAGCGGCACCTCCGGCGAGTGCTGCGACGCCGAGACCTGCTTTTGTAACCATCTGTCCAATCTCCCCTGCCGCCTTGCGGACGTATTTTGTAGCAGTGAGAATGAGATAGATGAACATGATCATCGACACTGCCACCACCATGAGCGTGACCCATGGACCATGTGTTTGGATATATTGCCGGTTTACGATAGGACTCTTGGTCATGATGGAAATGAGCAAGAGGAAAAAGAAGAAGATCGGTGCGGAAAAGGCCGCCTCTATGAGTTTCGACCACCAGATAGACCAGCCGAATCCTTCCATGTGGCGCATGCCAGGGATGATGTACGACACGAATGCAAAAGGAGAAAATATAATAGCAATCCAGAGCGTGGCTAGTCGTCCGATAAAGGAAAGTGCTGCCACAAAGAATGCGTATGCTAAAACACAGTAGAGCGTACCGACGAATATAAGTACGGTGATAACGATGACAGGATCAAGTTCGTACGTCGGTTTATTCCGCACCCCATCGTAAAATTGTTTTATTGTCGGATATTTATCGCTCAGTGCCCAAGAAAACATAGTGTACCCGACGGTTGCAACACCCGCTGTGACGTAGTGGTCACCTTTCGCTGTGGAAAGCGACCCCCAGAAGTCTTCAGATTGGAGTATTTGTGGGCTGAAGGCTTGGACGAGCGCGGTACTGATAGATTTATCAGAACCCAGCTCGCTCTCC
>CAIQBF010000027.1 GCA_903869975.1 uncultured bacterium
ACGCGTACTCGCGTATTGGTACATCTCGTCTCGTTTGAAAACGAACTCGCACAAGCTGGCGGCATGGTAAAAGCATACAAAGAAATCCGCGCCGAACTCGAAAAGTACGGACAAGGACTCGACACCAAGGAGGAGATCATTCTTTTCACAAAAACAGATATGCTTCCAGACGACGAACGCGAAGCGATCATTGCCAAAATGACCAAGGCGTTCCATCCATTCGGTCGTCGCGTCTACACTTCAAGCCTCTACGACGATGCATCGGTCAAAGCATTTGCCGACGATCTCATCCGCTTCATCAAGAGCTCCGAACCCGCAAAAACCGAGTAATCGGTGGTATACTGCGACGTATGCCAGATGAAGAGACTAGTATTGAAACCAAAGACACGGCGAGCCGTGTGACGGGAGCTATGCGGCGCATGGATCTCGTTTTTGTAGACACTGAGACCACTGGTCTTGATCCTCGAAAGCATGAGCTTTTGGAAATTGCCTTCGTTCGTGTTCAGCAAGATTGGAGTATCTCCGGCGCACCGGTATTTACGATAGTGGAAGAGTGGTCTGCAAAAGTTCTTCCTGAAAATATTCAGTCTGCTGATCCGGCTTCGCTTCGCGTGAACGGATATACGGTTACTGCATGGAATGGCGCAGTGCGGATACAGGATGCCCTCAAAATTTTTTCTGACAAAACAGAAGGTGCAATTATGGTCGCACACAACGTAGCTTTCGATGCGAGCTTTCTCGACACTGCTTTTTCGACATACGGCGTGCCGAACAAGATGCATTATCATCGCCTCGACACTGTTTCTATGGCGTACGCCAAACTCAATAGCGCTCCCGAGGTGACTCGGTATTCGCTCGCCGAGCTCTGCAAGCATTTTGGTATTGTAAACGAGAATGCACACTCCGCACTTGCCGATACTCGCGCGTGTTTCGAGCTTTTTGAGAGACTCATGAAAATATAATTTCAGTAGTATGAACAAACAAAAAACAATATTCGTCGGGCTTTCGGGCGGTGTCGATTCTTCGGTGGCGGCCGCGTTGCTTAAAGCGGAGGGTTATACTGTCGTGGGGGTTTTTATTCGTACGTGGCAGCCGGATTTTATTGAGTGCAGTTTCCGCGAGGATCGTCTCGATGCTATGCGTGTGGCGGCTCATCTCGGGATCCCATTTCTTGAGTGCGATGCTGAAGAGGTGTATAAGCGCGCGGTCGCCGAGTATATGATCGAAGAATACCGAGCAGGACGTACGCCGAATCCTGATGTCATGTGTAATCGCGAAATCAAGTTCGGTGTATTTTGGGAATTTGCAAAATCTCATGGCGCGGATGCTATTGCTACAGGGCATTACGCTGAGACGGAAAATGGTTTGTTGAAAAAGGCTGCTGATCCGGCAAAAGACCAGGCATACTTTTTGTATCGACTGACACAGGAAGACTTAGTTCATGTGTTCTTTCCGCTCGGTCGCCTGCACAAGACAGAAGTGCGTGCGCTCGCGAAGAAACTCGGGCTGCCGACGTCTCTTAAGAAAGACAGTCAGGGTATCTGTATGCTCGGGGATCTCGACCTCAAACAATTTCTTGCGCACTATATTCCTGAGGTTCGCGGTGATGTGCTCAATGAGAGCGGGGAAGTTGTGGGGTACCATATGGGCGCCATCTTTTTGACTGTCGGTGAGCGTCATGGATTTACGATTGAGAAGAAGACGCCGAACGATGAGCGGTATTATATCGTTGCGAAAGATATTGAGAAAAATACGGTTACCGTGAGAGCACATTCGAGCTCGGGTACTCCTACCGCTTCCGCATCTACGGAGTTTCGTATCGATCGCGTAACCTGGGTTTCCAAAATTCCCGAGAAAGAGAAGAAATATACAGCACAGGTGCGCTATCATGGTGAAGAATTGTCGTGTCACGTAAAAAATATAGACGCCGATTCCGCTACGATCATCTTCGATGCGCCGATTCTCGCAGCACGCGGACAGTCGATTGTACTTTTTGAAAAAAATAATTGTCTTGGTGGTGGAATTATCCACTAATCGTGAGAAAAAATCTTGCACATATTCGATTCTCTTTGTTACAATAAATATATGTTTACACACTACGTGCTTGATCCCGTAGCATTCGATATTTTTCTCAAGCTCGCTGCTGCTATTTTATGCGGAGTGATTATCGGCACGGAGCGTATCATCTCCCACAAAGCTGCGGGAATGCGAACGTATGCGCTCGTCTCTATGGGGGCAGCGCTTTTTGTAATTATCAACGATTTGCTTATCGCACGATACACGAACGCTGGTCTTGTTGTGCATGATCCACTCCAGATTCCATCGATGATCATCAGCGGTATCGGATTTCTCGGCGCGGGTATTATCATATTCCGCGACAAGAACGTTACCGGACTCACGACAGCGAGCGGACTGTGGGCGACGGCTGCTATCGGTATTGCGTGCGGAGTCGGTTTTTATATCCCTGCGTTCATGGCAACGCTGCTCGCTATTTTTATATTTATTATTCTTTGGCACGTAGAGCGGGAAGTGAAGCGTTTTGCTTCACCAGAAGAGGATCGGTCTGGCGATACAGCTGAAATGGCAGAGGTTATTGCAAAGCCAGCAAAGCGC
>CAIQBF010000028.1 GCA_903869975.1 uncultured bacterium
AGGTTGGGTTTGACTATCCTTTCTTTAGGAACATCGTCTTTAGTACGAGGTTGCGAAGTCCGTCAGCATGGCATTCGATCTCTTCCTCGTTGTCGGTGAGGCGGATATTCTTTATCTTTGTCCCTTGTTTGAGGGTGACAGAGCTTCCTTTGACCTTAAGGTCTTTGATAACTATGACAGAGTCGCCATTCGCGAGAATAGCGCCGTTGCTGTCTTTTGTAACTATGATTTCATCCTCGTCGTTTTCGTCTGTATTCATGCGTTCAGTATACACCTTCGGAGGTTGAGACGGCCTTTTTGTGTTCGACCATTCAGGAAGAATGCTATACAATACCTTTGTATGAGTAGAAGCATTGAATTTGGAATGCCAGATCATGGCATGCCCAAAAAGACCCCCGAGGAAGGAGTGGGGAAAATTATTCCGCTCGGAAGCTTTTCGGAAAAGGCGAGTAGTGACCCGACCCATGATTCTGTTCCTGAAAAGATTTTGGCGTTCAGTAAACTAAACCCTACCATCAGCCGAGACACGTATACGTTGCATTATACAGAGCTCGAAGCGCTTTCCTTGCCGGAGCTGCTCAAAATGGCAGACGGCCTTTCTCTTGAAGAATTAAAGAATCATCCTTCGTATGCTCGGGCACTTTTTGATCTTATTTCCAAGAAATACCCGAGGTAGCATTAGCAATGTAATTTTAAAAACTATGAAAAACACACCACTACTCTATGGATTTATCGGTTTGATTGCAGGTCTTGCTATCGCGAGCGGGGCGACGTATTTTACACAGGATCATGACGGTATGGATATGGATAGTTCAATGCAGGGGATGATGGCCGGACTTCATGGAAAGATGGGCGATGCCTTCGACAAGGAGTTCCTCTCTGAGATGATTGTGCACCACCAAGGTGCGGTAGCGATGGCGCAGATGGTTCAAGAGACATCAAAGCGCCCTGAGCTCCTCCAGCTTGCGAGCGATATTATTTCAGCACAGACCAAGGAGATTGGCATGATGCAGGAATGGCAGAAGGCGTGGTTTAAATAGCACTCTTATTTTTTCGAACGGGTTACGATAATGCTCGTCATTAGTGTATTTGTCGTGATCATTGCTATTGAGTGGAGCGTTGTCGCAATATTGTATGCTTGAAGTGAGAACAGCATCAGGATATGGCGGATGACGTTTGTTCCGTAAAGTACGGGGGTTTCAGTTTTGGGCTGAGACCATGTTTTGCGGATTGTTGGAACAAACGCGACAACATCAATACTGACGGCGATAATCACTGAAACGGTAGGGTCTTTGGTGAGTATCCACGGAATGATTCCCAAAAGCGCGATCACAAGGAATACCGTATCTATCGTACGGATATTTTTGAAGCCATACTGGAGCGAAAAGAAGAATATGATAATGGTGAATATTTCGCTCGCTGCGGTTGGGAGTGCTCCGATGCCAGCGCCTTTTGCTACCTGGCCGAAAAATACGATGCACGATACGATGGTCCAGATAAGCCAGGTGTAAGGATGCGGCTGAACGCGTTTCTTGATGATGTCTCGTAAATAGGGAAGATTGCCGACAATGGCGAGGAGTGCGGCGATGATCGCGATGGTTGTTTTCATGGTTACCAGATTCTATCATTTTGACGGGATATTTTCTTTGTTTGGGTATATACTCTTTTTATGACATATAATTTTCATCCGCTTTTGGTTCATTTTCCTATTGCGCTTCTGTTCCTGTATTCGGTTATAAAAATACTTCCGCTTCGTCGCTGGGTTCCTACCGTTGCTTGGAAGCAGATTGAGCGAACACTTCTTTTTGTCGGAGTTGCCGGATCTTTTCTCGCTCTTTCAAGTGGAGAGACTGCCGAACACTTGGTGCGACCGAATCATCAGCTCGTTGAAATGCATGCTTTGTTTGCGAGTCTCTCGACATGGCTGTACGGGGCGCTTTTGGCAGGAGAATTTCTCTCTGTTGCAAATCCGTACATTCTTTCAAAGATATCGTTTCCAGTAGTTACTAAGCTCGCTGTTTTCCTGGAGAAGCTTCTTTGTAATCGTGTTGTCTCAGTGGTCTTGGCAGTTCTTGGACTTATTGCCATATCTGTCACCGGGCTTCTCGGGGGAGTCATGGTATATGGGGTTTCTGCTGATCCTGTCG
>CAIQBF010000029.1 GCA_903869975.1 uncultured bacterium
AAGCGGCACGCATGCTCTGTGCAGTAAATGCGCTCGATACTCCATCGAGCAAAAATTTGGCCGGGTATTTTACACCGAAACTTGAAGGGGAACGTGAAGCTGGCAAGGTAAGTATTCGTCCGAGTCTCAAGGAGCGCATCGGCGAGCGTCTTCGTCAGATCAATTTTATCCGCCGCGCTCTTTCCGAGAAGGTTTCTGATTTGCTGGTGACTATCGGCGCGAAACCTGACAAAAACATAGTCGCTCTTGCCGGCCGTTTGGTCGCTGCGTGCTACCCAGCAGAATGGAGTGCATATAAAATAGCTCGTCGTAATGAAGGGAATGAGCGTTCCCATGATGCCGATGCCTCTGGAACGTACGGAGGCCTCACCCAAGATCGGTTTGAAAGTCGGGTAGGAGGAGGGAATGTTGGCGGTGAGGAGATGCAAGAGCGATTCAAGATAAAACTCGCAGAGTTTAATACTCCAGTTTCGGGTATGTTTGTAACAAATATAGTCGGATACGATCCCGATGTTGGAATTTGGAAACGAAAGTACGTTCCCGTGGATGGTGATGCGTTACAAGATCGACCGACACGGAAAGTTTCTGCGAGCCGAATTGGTGGTATTGGGAGAATAATTCCGACGCCTTTTGGCGCACAGAATATACAGGTAGAAGGCTCTCTTCGTAGTCATGTCTCTCAAGACGGTCTCGGGCTAAGCCATCTTGAAGGATCCAATGATATTTCAGGCTGGGCATACGAGATTCCTGAAGGCTCGACTGTTCCACGGGAGATCGATGACGCTACGTATACACGATACTTGAGTCGTTTTGTCTCAGAGAACGGCGCGCTCTATCTTGAAAAGAACCCCGAGCTGCCTTTGGAGTGTCGGATGTTCGTCGATGGAATACAACAATTGCCGCCTCACGAGCGAGCGAAGAAAATTCAAGATTTTGTCACAGAGAGTTTCTTTTATGACTCATACGACAATCCACTTCGAAATGCTATGAACGCAGCTTCTTTTGCGGATCGGTGCAGCTTAATGCAAGAGCGGCTTGAGGTTTTGCGACAAGAGGTGGGGTCAGCAGTGCCTGAGACTACATTGTTTGCGGGCGTCTGTAGCGACGCTGCGATCATGGGTGAATCAATGCTTCGCGAAGCAGGACTCCCCGCGGCGGTCATAGAAGGGTACTCGCTTGATGCTCAGACAGAACTGACTATGGGGGATGCACATGCTATAAGCGGTGTCTTTTGGCCTGATCAAAATGGCCGAACGGTGCTCCACGGTATCGACATGACCCCTCCTGCACTTACGGATAGTCAACGTAAGGCATACGAGCAGCAGGGGATCCGTCCTCGGCCGCTTTCGATAGAAAAAGCTCCCTCACTTGAGGGTGAAGTTGGTAAAGAACAGTTGCTTGAAGAAGAAATACAGCTTCTTGAGGACGAGCTTGAGAGCATGCTTCATAGCAAGGAAGAGTTGGGAGAAAATGACGACACTTCAGCACGTATATTTTCTCCGGAACAACAGAAAATAGTAAGTGAAAAAACCGTAGCGCTTCGAGGGAAAATTGCTGAATATATTCAGCGCGTCGCGACTCTCGAAGATGTTGCCGTCCTGAAGGGGACACTAGAAGCCGTTCGGTATTCTCCGGTTTTGAAAACAGAACAAACAGATACTCTTGATCAAAAAATTGCAGGGATGCAGTTTGTTCAGAGTGAGTATAAGCGACTGAGTGAAGAATATGGCGCGCGCGAAACACCGCTTGAGCGCATATCCCACCTGGGAAAGAATTTTCTCGGTGATTTGGATGCCATGGTTTTGAGTGCGTATGGGCAAAAGGAAAGTGATGCTTTTATTCGCTATATAGGTGCAATCGGAGAATACGGAGGACGATCGTTGCCAGAAACGCATGCGAAAATTTGGAAAGTTCTTAAAACGTACATGAAAGCTCGTGTGAGTTAGAAGTAATGTATACTAGGCATGTATGTCAGCACACCCTGAAACAACAGTAGGACACATTCATCTTACTGTTTCTGATTTAGAACGTTCACTTGGATTTTATCGCGACCTACTTGGTTTTGAAGTCTCTGCCCGATACGGAGATTCGGCAGTCTTTCTTTCGGCTGGGGGATACCATCACCATATCGGCTTGAATACTTGGAATGGTCGCAATGCAAAACCTGCACCGAAGGGCCATACTGGCATGTACCATGTTGCTTTTTTATATCCAAATCGAAAAGAGCTCGCTCTTGTTTTAAAAAGAATTATTGATGCGGGATACCTTCTTGAAGGTGCCGCTGATCATGGAGTGTCGG
>CAIQBF010000030.1 GCA_903869975.1 uncultured bacterium
CGAAGCTGATGGAAATAAAAGTACGTAAAAATATCCGCCATGCCGAGGGGTCCCGCGGAGTGGCCGGATTTTGCGAGGAGGAGCTCCTCTATGGTCGACTGGCGAACAGCGTTTGCTTGTAATGTGAGCGCGCGAACTTTTTCGTCGGTAAGCATATATGCCGACTATTGTAGCATAGAGCAGCCTTACTCTAAAATCTTCTTGAATTCTCCGATGCGAGCGGTAATATCTGGAGCCGCGAAGATTCCTGAGCCAGAAGCGAGACGGTTTGCGCCAGCTTTTACGAGCCGTGGTGCAGTTTCAAGCGTTACCGATCCATCCACGCCGAGTGGAAGATGCGGGTAGCGAGCACGAAGAATTTCGAGATTCTTGAGCACGCGCTCGTCAAACGGCTGGCCCTGGTAGCCGATCTTGGCGATACCCATGCACTGCACGCTCGTGATGATACCTGCGTCGAGAAGCTCGAAAAGGATTTCCGGATTCGTGTCCGCATTGATAGCAATCCCCGGCTCAACGATCGTCGGCAAGAGTGCGCAGCAAGCTTCAACTTCGTTGTAGAGATCCGTAAAAGCTTCTGCGTGGAAAAGCACGCGTGCGGGTCCGAGCGTCATGAGATCAGGAAGGAGCGCCTTTGCGTCAGCAACCATGAGATCGAGCTCGAAATCAAAATCCTGCCAGTGCGGCATCTCATACTCACCCTCTACGATTGAGCGATAGCCCTTGTCGAGATTGAGCGTCTTGTCGTACTGAGCTGGCGAGATGAACGGCCAGGTAATGCTCGGCACAAATACACCATCGCAGATGTCGATCTGCACCGTCTTCACGATGCCAGCCACCTGATCGAGGCGGCGCACGACTTCAGTGTAGTTCTTTTCGAGTAAGGCAGGAATGATTTCGGTCATATGATTTAGAGATCTAGTTTAGTAATGCGGCGGACATGGCGCTCTCCGCCTGGGAATGGCGTCTCGATAAATTTCTTGATAGCAGCCTTCACTTTTTCTTCGTCGAGGAAGCGCGCGCCGATAGAGAGAATGTTCGCATTGTTGTGTTCGCGAAGCGAAGTAATCATGTCGATCGCCTTTCCGTCGGAGTCTACCTGTGTAGATAGGTCGCCGTAATACACGCCAGCACGAGCGCCCTTCACGCGGTTCGCACACATAGCCTCGCCTTGGCCGGAGCCGCCGAAGATCACGCCGAAGCTGCCCGCGTCCGCGGCGACGGCCTCTGCGCATGGACGAATAAAGTCGGGATAGTCGTCTTCCTTATCGAAAGCAAACGGACCCTTGTCGACAACTTCATGCCCGAGACCGGACAAGTAATCCCGAAGGGTATTCTTCAGTTCGTATCCTGCATGGTCGGTAGCGAGGTAGATTTTCATTGGTAAATCAAAAGCTATTTGATAGTAGCGCCGGTCTTCACTACATGATCCACGAGTGTGTGCGTATAGCCCATCTCATTGTCGTACCACCCAAGCACCTTCACGAGATTGCCGCCGATGACACGAGTCATGGCGAGGTCGGCGATCGAAGCGTGCTTTTCGCCGAGAATATCGCTTGATACAAGCGGCTCGTCGGTTGCGTCGAACACTCCGCTCCATTTTGGATCCTTTGCAGCTTTGCGGAGAATGTCGTTGACCTCTTCTGCTGTCGTCGCACGCTTTGCGATGAAAGTTACGTCCACGATCGAACCAGCCGGAACTGGAACACGGAGCGAGATACCATCGAAGAGTCCTTTGAGCTGCGGATATGCAGTCGCAACAGCGATCGCAGCACCAGTCGAGCTCGGTACAATGTTCTGTGCAGCAGCACGACCTTCACGAAGGTCTTTCTTGCTTGGTCCATCCACAAGCGCCTGAGTACCTGTGTATCCGTGCGTAGTTGAGAGCACTGCCTTTTCGATACCAATAGCCGCATCGAGGATACCGATGAGCGGACTTGCGGCGTTGGTCGTACACGATGCGTTTGAAGTGATATCACACGTACCGAATTTCTCTTCATTTACGCCAAGGAGAATAGTCTCGCCTGGGAATGAGCCGTCGCCTTTTGATGGCGCCGAAATGACAACCTTCTTCGCGCCCTGATCGAGATGGAATTTACATTTTTCAAAAGCCGTAAAGAGTCCAGTCGATTCGACGACAACGTCAATATTCAAATCCTTCCATGGAAGCTTCGTCGTGTCTTTTTCAGAAATGAAATGCACCTGCTTGCCGTCTACCCAGATGTCTTTGCCGTCGTTCTTGACCTCATGATTCCAGCGGTGATA
>CAIQBF010000031.1 GCA_903869975.1 uncultured bacterium
GTCCGCGAATCATCGTGGATTAAATGAATATTTTGCATTATGTGATGTATTGGTGACCACAAAAGGGGAGACCTTCTCTGGTCGCCAATACATGCATATCAAGGTAGTGAAGTTATTTTTACACTACAACAAATAAATATGCTCGTCAAAATCTGTGCGCGATAGAGGATTCGAACCTCTGACCCTCCCCACGTCAAGGGGATGCTCTACCAACTGAGCTAACCGCGCGTACTAGACCAGAGTAGCAGGAAAATGGGTATTTTTCAAATGGAAGCGGAGGGCGAGGGATTCGCTTGCTAAAACATGGATATTGTGGCATGGTAATAGTCATTGCTTTCTTCACAACTTAATATCGTATTTTATGAGAGAACTTGCTCAAATACTCTATTTCTTCCTCCTGCCTATATTCATGGTGTGCTCATCATGCCCCGTGATTCGGTACCATAGCGTTCCTACACAGCGGGTATTTTGCGTCAAGAATCCTGGGCTTCTTAAGATCAAGCCCATTGAGCTTGGATACACGGCTATACATCCGGAACCAGTGATGGAGCACCTCGTGATGATCGGTACGGTAGACATCTATGGCGGCGACAATGACACCGGACGCATTCTGCGCGCGCTGCGCTACAAGAATGTTGCCGATGCTGTTGAGGCTCGGTATTTTTGGATGCCGAAAGGTACGATCCTTGCCATGATGGCGCATGAGTCAGGCGGCAGTATGACTGTTCCGAATTCTTCCAATGACGGGGGAGTCGGCGGTATTCATATGCAGCCAATGCTCGCCGAGAAATTTGGCCTCTGTACGTATGGTTGCTGTACGTTGCTTGTATGTAGGCCGCATGGTTCGACACTCCGAAGTCTTATCGAGAAAGATAGTTCGGGCGGGAAACGCCTTGTCGTATACGATGATCGTTTTCACCCAGTACTTGATCTCGATGCTGTTGGTCGGATGCTGACTGTGTATTCGTGTGGGAATCGTATTCCTGGACTGACTGCGTACCAGACTTCTATTCGTCGGTACAGCGGAAAATGGAACTACGCGAAGTATCTTCTTCGTGTCGAGAAATTTCGTTCCTGGGTGCTTGATACGGTATTTATATCGCGACTAGAATCGAGGTTCAATGAACTCAATCCGGAGCTTACTATAGACGGCAAGCGGTCGGGCTTCAAAGAATATCTTGAAGCTACTCAGCTCCAAAATGAGAATTACGGACTTCGGGAGTATAAGCTTCTCGGCGCTTGTAATTTCTAATGTAATTTGAATACCCAGCACGGCAACGTGTTGGGTATTTTTCTACCGAGAGGAAAGCATTGCTATTTTTTAAGATTCATGGTAGAAAGAGCGCCATTCCTAACCGTATAATTTCACCCATTTAAAATTGAACGAATGAAAAAACTTGTGGTTTTAATGTTAGACGACAGTGCGTCGGTTGATTACTTAGCCAAACATCGGGATGCAGTAGCCTTGTCTGTGAAGAAAACCGAGGTACTTAAGCCGGGGCAAGAATCTTTGTTATTTTTACCCAAAACCGTTCGACCAACGGAATACCTTTTTTTACAATTCGACAAAAAACCGAATGAAGAAATCCAGGATTACGTGCGAGCACTCAACATGGCGTTTCCCAATGAAAAGGTTGGACTACTGATGCCGGCTCCTTCTAGTGAGCCACAAATTAACTCCATCTTTGATGCCGTGCGAGACACATGTCAGGACACTCAAGTACTACGGATATCTTTTCCGCATTTACGGCGTAAGATAAAAGCCGGACAATGGTTTCTTTTAAGCAACAGTGTTCAGGCACATGCCTAAAAAGGAGATTGTTTTACACACTAGACCCGTCGCATGAAAATGCTTCGGGTCTTTTTTTATACAAGGAACATTACATTTTATACTCTGGGATATAAAAAAGCCCCGCAACATATGTTGCGGGGCTCTAGGGTTTTTAGGTTTTGCTCCACTATACTATTTACTGAGATAGAACTACTATCGTTTCAGTGGCGGCGTTGTTGCTGTTGGCGTTCATGTGAAAATGAACTGGGTACCTTCCGCAAAGAAAAGCGCGGCCAACCACATAGTGGTTGTTTGTTAGGACTACGGTTTCTTCCGATATCGTCTTACCGGTTGATTCGTCCAGAATGGTTAACACCCCTGTCCCGTCTTCGCTTGAGTAGCAGTCGATGCTGTAATTTCCGTTTCCGAGCGACGTTATCGCAAGGGAAACTTCGGCTACATCGTTCACTGCTTTTGCTGGCGTCGATGTTGTTACGGTGGTAGTCGTCGGTATTGTGACTACTTTTGCCTGCGCTTGCTGCGCCAGGATTGCTCCTAATACAAGGAGCGAAAAGAATACTTTCTTCATTTGTTAAACGCGCTTTTGTACGCGTGGGCCACTTTATACCATCTTTATTGGAATAATGCAAGTGTCTTGCGCTTGCCCTCCCGAATTGACTCCCTAAACGAATACCGAGGTATTACCTGGGTAAGTCTATTGACAGATCCCCAATACTATTATAATTTTTGTTCATTCTTTCACATTTTAAAACATACATCGTGATACCAAAAACTACAGTATCGACATCGGAGGAGCTGCTTGTCCTCATTCGAAAACATATGGCAGGCTCCGGCCTAAAAAAGAGCATATTTAGGAATAGTGGTCCGCCTCTGTGTACTCTGCCTGATTTTGATGCTGCGTATGAAGCCATCAAGAAACAAGACCTCGAGTCTCTCAGAAGTCTCAAGGAACGGTATGCCGTGATTCATCGCATTCAAGCAGATCTGTTTGCTGGAATCAGTGACTGGCGCGTCTTTGCGGCGACAAGCTTGCTTGGTCTTTTGGCGCATAAATATGCAAGGTACAAGGAATGGGTAGGTACTCCTGCCTACGAAGCTGAGATGTTCGCGGTACTGACCGAAGTCGTCGAAGTACTTGAAGGCAAGGGGTGCGATTTTCCCGACCGCAGACCAGAAGAGGCGATCAGAGAACTAAACGTCGTGCTTTTTAGATATATTACATTCGTGAATTCATCGGGTCGTATTCGCGACACGAAAGATGGCCCGCTATGCGACGTTGCACTACCTTTGAAAAAGCTGACCCGCGAGCTCGATACTTCTTTTGAATTCTACTTGAAAGAGGCTGGCCTCAATTCTCACGACTTCTTTATAGGTCAGGCGCTTTCTCGGTTATCTGTTTGCTATCTGCAGAGTGAGTTCCTTGGCTGGTGCGGGAATTTCGTGCAGTACATGCTGAATTGGATTCACGCTAAGATGCAGGAAGAAGTTGCTGTTTAAACAAACAATGTCCACCGACGGAAAATTCACCGTACGGTGGATTTTTTTGAGGCTATGCCGAGGCATGTGGGCCGGATTCTATTTCTTTCGGATCGATGATTTGTTTAGAATCAAAAGCGATAGCAGTTAAATTTCCTTCGTCGGCAAAAAGTACGCCGTCTAGTCCTTTGTCTTTGAGAAGCTTGCGGAGGTAACTACCGTTCCCGGTATCAAAGAAGTTAAACGTGGCCATACGTGTGTCTTTTATTGGGGCTAAATGGGAAACCCCTCCGGTGTATAGTCCATCATATGAACCGAGCTTTTTATTACGAGCGATATTCAATTCTTGGAATTGCAGATCGAAACCTGCCAAATCTTTTTCACTGATGCCAAGCTGAGTCAATTTTTCCCGAAAATTCTTGTATTCGGTAAAGTGTCCTAAATCGCGGATATCCCAAGGGTTCTTGATATTTAAGTAGCGTGATTTTATGAAGGGTCCGTAGTGTTCTAGGTCGGTTCTGTCTGAAAAGAAGTATCCAAATTCATTTGCTCCGCCTTTTGTAGACAGGTTTCTTTTACCGATTTCGAAATTTTCAAAATCCGCATTGCTGCGATTATGCATCAATACAGGATTACCTTCATTATCAATGATTTTTGTTTCTTCTTTAAGGGATTCCAGTGTTAGCTTCGGAATCGGTTTTTCGAAAGCGAGTCCTTTTTCCATGTATTCATTTTAGCTTAAATACCCACATTAAGGTACTCGGGTCTGCTGATACTAAATACTTACTGCGGAGAGGGGGAGATTCGAACTCCCGGTACGGTTTCCCGCACGCTAGTTTTCGAAACTAGTGCCTTCAACCACTCAGCCACCTCTCCGTATTCTTTTTTTCCGCGTTTCTTCTGTTTCAATCTACCAGAATTCTCTCTCTGCGTCTACTTTGCATTCTGACTGTGCATAACTCCGCTTGCAGTTTATTTTTTCTTTATTTTCTTTAAAAAAGCAATGCAGGGAACGGCTCTACAGCTTCGTGTTCGACACGCGGATATTTTTGTTTTATAAGGTCTGGTTTTGTGTGCTCGGCATCTTGTGGCCTTCGTTCGAGGTCGGTATAATCTAGAACCCATTAAGTCGGTATGAGAAAAAACGGTGCTCGATACATTTTTTCTCACGCAGATTTTACGGGTATTATTATTCAGTGTTTTGATACGAAGTACTCCCATGCCATCACCTGAAAAGCAGAAATTGACGCTCGAAGATTTGAAGACCGCTGTGCCTGTTGCCGCTGCAGCTGCTACTGCTACAACCACTGCTGCACCGACCCCGACGGCCACCGTCCTCTCTGCCGTAGCAACACCCGCTCCTACATCTACTCCTTCTATCCAATCATCATTGCCGCCGACAGGGCCGGTATCTTCGAAGCAGGTATTGAAGCGTGATGGCACGCGAGCTCCTTTCAATGCGGATCGCATCAACAGATCCATCGAGCGTGCCACCTACGGACTCTCGAATCCGCTCGAAAAGGTCATGCAGATCGCATCGGAGACAGAGCTCACTATCTACGACGGCATTACGACGGAAGAAATGGACCAGGCCACCATCAACGCGGCGCTTCAGAACGCACAGTACGACCTCGACTACGACAAGATCGCAACGCGTCTTCTCCTCAAGACAATCTACAAGAACGTTCTTGGTACGTACGACACAAAAGAAGAGCTCGTGACGATGCACAAGGCGCACTTCCAGCACTATGTACGTCTTGGTATAGAGCTCGGTTTGCTCGACAAGCGTCTCAAGGCTTTTGATCTCGATGAGCTCGGCCGACACCTCAAGCTCGACCGCGATGAGCTCTACAAATATTCCGGCGCATCGACCATGCTTGATCGCTATCTCATCAAGGACGCCGACAAGAAGCCACTCGAAACCCCGCAATATTTCTGGATGCGTATCGCTATGGCTATGGCGATGCCTGAAAAAGACAAGATGGGCATGGCTATCAAGTTCTACGACAAGATGTCGAAGCTTGAGTATCTCTCGGCTGGTTCTACAAACATCGGTGCGGGTACGAACCGTTCAAGCCTTTCAAACTGTTACCTCATGCAGGTAGAGGACGACATGGCACATATCGGTAAGACAGTCTCCGATGTGCTCATGCTCTCGAAAGCAACCGGTGGTATCGGTCTTGCAGTCACGAAGCTTCGCGCAAACGGCTCGATGCTCAAGAGCAACAACACGGTATCAAGCGGTCCGGTTCCATTCATGCACATCATCGACTCCGCCGTCCGCGCCGTACAGCGTGGAGGTAAGAAGAAAGGCGCACTCTGTTTCTATATGGAGAACTGGCACTATGACTTCCAGGATTTCCTCGACCTCAAGCAGAATGCCGGAGACGATTACCGCCGCACTCGTACTGCGAACACCGCCGTCTACATGTCTGACGAATTCATGAAGCGCGTGAAGACAAACGCTGATTGGTATCTCTTCGATCCAAAAGAAGTGCCTGACCTCGTCGAGCTCTACGGCGAAGCATTCAGTAAGCGCTACCAGGAATACTGTGAGATGGCAGAGAGAGGAGAAATCCAGCTCTGGAAGAAGCTTCCGGCTGCACAGCAGTACAAGACGATCCTTGTTTCCATGCAGACGACATCGCACCCATGGCTCACGTGGAAAGATACGATCAACGTCCGCGCACTCAACAACAACACCGGCACGATTCACTGTTCCAACCTCTGTACAGAAGTCACTCTTCCGCAGAACAAGGACAACATCGCTGTCTGTAACCTCATCTCGCTCAACCTTCCGCGTCACCTTGTGGGCAAGCAGATGGACTGGATGCGTCTTGAAGAGTCCACTCGTCTTGCGATTCGCCAGCTCGACAACCTTGTCGATGTAAACGAGCCGCCAATTCCTGAGGCCAAGAAAGCTGACAGCGAGAACCGCGCACTCGGACTCGGACTCATGGGTCTCTCTGACACTATTGAACAGATGAGCTACTCGTACGAGGATCCACAGGCGCATGATTTCGTGGACAAGGTGTTTGAGTTCATCAGCTACATGGCTATCGACGAGTCTGCAAATATCGCAGCAGAAAAGGGAAGCTACAAGAACTTCCAAGGTTCCGGATGGTCTAAGGGTCTTGTGCCTGTCGACACGCTCGACGGTCTTGCGAAGGCTCGCGGTGTTGCGCTCACCGTTGCCGCTGGTAGTGTCCGCGGAGTTCCTGAAATAGATTGGGACACGCTTCGCCAGAAAGTACGAAAGGGAATGCGTAATGCGACCGTCATGGCTATTGCTCCAAATGCAAACATTGGTCTCGTTGCCGGAACATCGCCAGGTATCGACCCACGCTTCGCGCAGATGTTCTCACGCAACAAGATTTCCGGAAAGTATCTTGAGATCAACCCAAACCTCGTGCACGATCTCAAACAGAACGGACTCTGGGACAAACACCAGGAAGAGATTCTTGTGAACCACGGAGATTTGCAGATGATCGATGGTATTCCAGATGAGATCAAGCGCATCTACAAGACGAGTTTTGGAACCTCGCCATACGCATTCATCGAAGTTGCCGCACGCGCTCAGAAATGGGTAGACCAGGCAATCTCGCGCAACATGTATCTCTCCGCGCGAGACATCGACAACGTCATGAATATCTACTCGACCGCATGGGAAAAGGGATTGAAGACGACCTACTACCTCCACATGCAGCCGAAGCACACAGCAGAACAGTCCACGACCAACGTGAACAAGGCTACTGCTATCGGAAAGAAAGGATTCGGCGCATTGTTCTCAGACAAGAGTGCGAAAAAGGAAGCTCCTGAGGTCGTCGCTGCTGTCGAGACTCCTACTGTCGAGGCAGTCGCTCCCACTGTTGAAAAAGTAAAAGCTATTGAAGAGAAGATCGAAGTAGCAGCTGCTCGTGAAGCGGAAAAACCAGTATCCGAACCGCTCACTCCAGCTCCTCGTCCGTTCAGCTCCGTATCCAATTTCAACCTTATTCTCCCTGAAGACCCAGCTGAGGCCATGACTTGCGAAGGCTGCCAGTAGTCTGTAGAGTGCTCTTTATTCAGAAGTAACGGACCAATATTATGCTATTAGGAAAACCAGAACCAAAAGATACCTCGCTTCACCCCATGAAGCACAAGTGGGCCTACGAGCTCTACAACCAGGCAGTGCGCAATACCTGGTTCCCGCACGAGATTCCGCTCGGCGAAGACCTGAAAGACTGGGCAGAAATGACCGAAGACGAGCGTCATGCTGTCGAGTTCTTGATGGCATTCTTCAACCCAGCTGAGCTCATCGTAAACCGCGCACTTGCACTCGGCGTGTATCCATACCTCAAATCACCTGAGTGTCACTTATACCTTGCCAAGCAGATGTGGGAAGAGGCAAACCACTGCGTTGCGTTCGAATATGTTCTTGAGACATTTCCTGTCGACCGCGAAGAGCTCTACAAGGTGCACACCATCACCCCGTCGATGATCGCAAAGGAAGACTTCATCAACAAATACCTCAAGCGCATGACGGAAGTCACGCTCGATATCGAAAGCGACGAAGGCAAGAAAGATTTCATCCGTAACCTCATCGCGTACTCGATCGTGATGGAAGGTATCTGGTTCTACTCCGGATTCATGGTGGTGCTTTCGTTCCGTCAGCGCAACAAACTCCGCAACTTCGCCTCGCTCATCAACTGGGTGATCCGCGACGAGAGCTTGCACTTGAAATTCGGTATGACGCTCATCCTTCACATTCTCGAAGAGAATCCGTCACTCCTTACACCTGAATTCGCTGAAGAAATCCGCAATGTTGTGATCGAAGGCGTCGAGCTCGAAGTCGCATACAACAAGGACCTCTTCCCGAACGGCATTCTTGGACTCAACTCCGACTATGTGAACCAGTACGTTATGTACGTCGCCGACCGCCGTCTCGAAGAACTCGGCATGCCGAAGCACTACAACGCATCGAACCCTGCAAAATGGATGTCGACTGCGACCGATGTGTACGAACTCGTCAACTTCTTCGAAGCGCAGAACACGGCATATGAAGTGGACGCGAGTGGGCACACAAAGGAAGGAGGTGAGGTGAAGAAAGACGAGCAATTCTAAATTTGCTACAATACGTCTATGAACGTATATACAATAGACCGATCCCTGATACATTTCTTCCGACGATGGTCGGAGCCGATGGCGAGGTTCGGTCTTTTTGTTGTCTTTTTTTGGTTTGGAGCTTTGAAAGTCCTCGGACTTTCTCCGGCGAGCTCGCTTGTACAAGCGCTGTTTGAACGGACGATCCACTTCATGCCGTTTGGCGTGTTTCTGATCGCATTCGGTTTCTTTGAGATGCTTATCGGCATACTCTTCCTGATCCGCGGTGCTGAGCGAGTCGTGCTGCCGCTGCTTCTCGCGCATATGATCACCACCGTCATGCCGCTCGCGCTCGTCCGAGAAGCGACTTGGCAGGGCATGCTCGTGCCGACACTTGAAGGGCAGTATATTATCAAAAACCTTGCCATCGTCGCCGCTGCTATGGGTATTGCCGCGAACCTTTCGCCCATCGCGGCCAAGAAATAGTATTCGCGTATTCATCTATGAGAAAGATACTTGAGATTGGCGGCGGGACAACCCCGTATTTTATCCGCTTTGAAGTTCCTCAGTCGGCAGATTCCACATACGTGTGTCTCGATATGAATGAGAAGCGACTCAAGCAATCCAAGGAGGCTCTGGAGGCTATGCGTCGCCGTGGAGCTGTCTGTCCTAGCGCTGCGGAATTCACCGTTCACGATGGCACAAGCCTTCCGTTTCCCGATGCTTCGTGCGAGGAAGTCGTGCTTTCAAATGTGCTCTCGGCGCCCATCCATTATCACTGGGACAAGAAAGGGGAGAACGTCCTGCTCCGAAATGAGAGCGGCGTTATTTCGCGCCCGATACGAGGCAGCAAGAGCGACGGCGATCTTTTCTTCCGCGAGCGGAAGCCGCTCATATCAGAAGCCATGCGCGTGCTCAAACCAGGAGGCCAGCTCACGGTATATACCGACCTCCTTATCTACGGCCAGCATTCATACGAGAAGATTTTGCGCGACCTTGCTGCCGAGGATTCGGTCGAGTACCGCTTCGACAGCGCCGAGGGTGCGCGGATAGATACCCTGAACGAACAGCGTAAAAAAGGGGGGAAATACTGCTACTGTTTCGACGCCGATCTGCTTCCTGAGAGCTCAGTCCACAGATTTGTAAAAATCCGTTAAAAGTGTTACTATACGGAAGTATTTTTTCTGGCTCTATCGTCTAACGGTTAGGACACGGCCTTTTCAAGGCTGTAATCCGGGTTCGATTCCCTGTAGAGTCACCTTTTAGTGCTAGCTCGAGAAACATAAAAATTCTTGAGCTGGCACTCTATATTAATTACTATTGTGTTATAATATAAATATATGAATAGTCA
>CAIQBF010000032.1 GCA_903869975.1 uncultured bacterium
CCGACACCGTGAGAGTAGCGCAGGCACAACTTCAAAACTCGGATTCTCTGTCGTCGCACCAATGAGTACCAAGCGGCCAGATTCGACGTAGGGCAAAAGAAAATCCTGCTGCGCTTTATTGAACCGATGAATTTCATCAAGAAAAAGAACCCGCGGACCAGACAGCGTCTGCGGAGCATTTACGATTGCGCGGATATCATCCTTGCCGGCCGACACAGCCGAAAGCTCATGGTAATCAGCATTAAGCGCGGATGCATAAATACGGGCAAGTGTAGTCTTGCCAACGCCTGGCGGCCCCCAAAGGATAAAGGAAAAAAGATGCTTCTGGTCGATAGCAACCCGGAGTGGACCGCTCGCCCCCACAAGATGCGCTTGCCCGACAAACGTATCAAGGCCTTTCGGGCGAATGTTCGAGGCAAGCGGTTCCATGAGAAAAACTATTACTTTTTCTTGAGTTCAGCGTCGATAAGTTTCTTGAATGAATCAAACGAGGCGACACCTGGAACTAGCGTAGTTCCCATAATAACCGAAGGGGTCCCCTGAATACCCATAGCGACGGCTTCTGTACGGTCAGCATCGAGCATTGCCTGATACGCATCACCCCGCGCAAGAACCTGCTTCTGTACCTTTACCGCATCAATGCCTGAGATAGTGCCGGTGAGCTTTAGCACGCTTGGCTCATCACCAAAACCAGAGTGTTCAGCATCCTGCGCGACGTACATAGCCTCGCGCCATGTGAAATACTGTTCAGGATACAATTCCCAGACTGCGCGCGAGTAAAGTGCTGCTGTTGTAGAATCCGGTCCGAGGAATGAAAAATCTTTGAATACTACGACTGCTTTGCCTGTCACGACATATTCCTTGAAAATCTCCTGGAACGTAGTGGTTTCAAACTGTTTGCAGAATGGGCACTGAAAATCAGACCAATACGCAATCGCTACCTTTGCCGTAGCACTTCCTACGTACGGTGCTCCCTCCATCTTCACATTTTTGATATCCACGGAAACAGCTGATCCTTGATCTTTCTGGTCGGCAGCACGCTCTCCGCCGGTAAACTGGCCTCGTGCGATAATCATAGCCGCACAGAGAATCGCAGCCGCGATAATGAGCGCATTCCAGATGATTGCATGCGGTACGGTAAGCGGAGCAGATGTTTTCTCAGCCTCAGGCGCTTCGACTTCTTTGATCATGACAATCTCTGTTTCTTCTTGCATAGAATATATAAATGATTACGGATAATTATTTCAAACGATATGGTTATGATATCACAAGATCAGTCCGCATCGCCTCGCCGTCAAAAGCACACGTTCCCCCGAGAAAACCAACGACGGTTTCGGCGTCACGCATCGCATTATAAAGACACACGCTCGCGCCGGGAGACGGCGTCATATTGAAAATAATGTTGTCCCCAACGATCTTCCCCTCCCCGAGCTGCAGCTCATGCGTGAGTGTATCCACGCGCTGTAAACGCATGCCGCCGTACCCAGAAGCCTTCCTAAGGTCGCACGACCGCATGCACGGAACGATCTTCCGTACATTTCGTACAAACATACGCTTCCCAAAATACGGCAGCTCGTAGAGCATATTCTCAAGAAGATATTTGAACCGCACCGGCTCAAGCAATATTCGGAAAAAAGATATCCAGGTACGACCCCGGCCAAGGCCACTTGAACGCAGGTAGTCGAAAGATGTTTTGAGACGTCCAGCTTCAAGCACCGGAAAAAAACGCGCCGTTGGTCCCCAGCGAGTGACGCCCGACACGCACACATCCGGATCACCGTGCACTGCAGCAAAAGGCAGGAGCGGCTCTTGAACGGTATATACTTTTCCGTGAAGTACCTCTTTTGAAAAGTAGAACGAGCCGGCGATAGGAATTAGTGAAAATTCCTGACCGTATCCGAGCTTTTTGGCGAAATAGAGGCTGTAGGAATCTGCGTCGACGACAACGGCGCGCGCCCGTACGGGCG
>CAIQBF010000033.1 GCA_903869975.1 uncultured bacterium
ATGTGTATTCGGGAGTTTTTTCAAAACCAGAAAGGCCTCCGGCGAGTTTTACTGTCGTGAAGTCGACAGTCGTTCCAAGCTGATGCTCGGAGTATCCCTGTTCTGCCGAAAAAGAATTTGCTGTTCCAGCGCCATACGTTACGCGGTAGCTTGCCTTGAGCACTGCTTGAGTACCAAACGAACGAAAAGCTGAGTCGACTCGAAGGCCGAGGCCTGCTGATTCGGCGGCAGCGAGGAGATTTTCAAGTTGGGGACGCACGTTTGCGTGGATCTGTAAGTTTTTTGCATCCGGCAGCAGGTATTTTTCCGCGATAGCACTGAGAGAGATTGGCACGTAGTGCTCGTTGAGGAAGTATACCTTGGAATATTTTTTGAGAAGTTCGGGGTCGGTCTTGCTTAGTTTTTCGAGTGTGCCCACCGTACTTGAGACGGCGCCGACTCGCTGCTCTACGTCGCTACTTTTCTGTTCTTGCGCGATGAGCTGCTCTGAAAGTGACGTCGCGGAGTGCTGTACTCCTGCGAGTGTGTCTTTGATATCTTGGTAGTTTTTCTCAGAAGAGGCTCTTGTTTTGGCGAGTTCGGTTGCAGTGCTTGCAAGTTCAGATTTTAAGGATTTGATTGTTTGCGTATAACTATAAAGTCCATACCCGCACGCTCCCAGAATAGCGAGTGAGCCAAGCACGATGCCGCCCGTACGAAGATAGGTGTGCGTAGTGGTTTGCATACGTATAAGTATACACTAGGAAAGATATTTTTTTCCGTATTTAGTCATCTCGCTAAAAATTGCACCAAGTTTAAGACCCTTTGCAGAAGCCGAATAGAGGAGCCCTTTCTTTATGATAATGCCGCTACTTTCTAGTTTTGAAAGCTTGAGCGCTAGCGTTCGAGTACTGATGCCTTCGAGTGAAGTGTGTAATTCACTGTATCGCATCGGTTTTTGCATGAGATCACGCAGGATGAGCATGGTCCAGGTATCTGAAAGGAGCGCGGCAACGCGCGAGACAGGGCACTCCGTGACGGAATGAGATTTCATAGTGCATAGTCTATCGCAAAAGCTTTACAAAGTAAAGTAAGACCTGTATACTCAGAGCCTTAGTAACATAATTTTTATATACACACTATGACTACATGGCACATAGACCAGGGACACTCAGAGGTTGGATTCAAGGTTAAGCATCTTATGATTTCGACCGTAAAAGGAATGTTCGGATCTTTTGAAGGTACGCTTTCGGCAGATGACGACACTCTCGCGAACGCCAAGCTTTCCTTTAGTGGCGATGTTGCAAGCATTACGACTCGAAACGCACAGCGAGACGGGCATCTCATGTCCCCAGATTTTTTTGACGCAGCTCAGTTCCCAAAAGTAACGTTTGTTTCAAAATCATTCACAAAAAAAGACGAACATACGTTTGAAATAATGGGTGATTTCACTATGAAAGGCATTAGCAAGGAATTGTCGGTAACGGCTATTTTTAACGGTATCGCTACGGATGTCTACGGCAAGCGTGTCGCGGCTTTTGAAATTTCAGGAACAATCAAGCGCACTGACTACGGCGTGAATTGGAACGCGCCGCTTGCTACAGGCGGACTTGTGGTAAGCGAGGATGTTCTCCTTGAGGCTACGATTGAAATGAAGGAAGAATAAGCAGCGTTTTCCCCTAGTGCAAATGGCCACCCCAATAGCGTATACTACGCATATATGAGGTGGCCATTTTCCGTTCAATCATTTGGTACATGGTACGCGCGCTATGAGCGCCCGATATCTTCACTTTCCTTGATCGGGGGATTCGTCTTCAACGTGTTCACCCTGACTCGAGTTGATGAATTTTGGGAGAATTTTTGGGTTGCTGCGCACCTTGTTGTCGTGGCGATCTGTATTATCTTGGTCAACAGGGAAGAGAACGAGGGATCGGATTCGATCATTAAGGATGTTGGTCCGGATAAGCTGCACTTTTGGCTCGTAAACGTTCTGCAGTTCTTCTTTGGAGGCATGATCAGCACGTTTATTGTTTTTTATTTCCGGAGCGCAGTGATTGTTGTCGCGTGGCCGTTCTTCCTTATTCTCGCTATTGCTTTTATTGCCAATGAATCGCTCAAACGCCATTTCGCTCGTATCGACTTTCAGATCAGCTTCCTTTTTCTGTGTATTTTTCTCTTTATGATATTTTTGGTACCTGTACTGATGCACGAGATCAGTATGATGGCATTCCTCGCAAGCGGCGGTATTAGTTTGATCATCCTTATGGGTTTTCTGGCTCTCCTCAGACGATTTACGAAAGAAAGTTTTCGCAAAGGAAAGCGCATTCTGTTTACATCCGTAGTATCAATTTATCTGGTAATGAATGCGTTTTATTTCCTCGGTATTATTCCGCCGCTACCGCTCTCGTTGCAGGATGTCGGCATCTACCACAAAGTTACCCGAACAATTGAAGGGAACTACGAGGTTATCGCAGAACCAACAACGTTTGCTGACAAGCTGCGTACGTATATCAGCCTGTACCCGACATACCATACAAAACCCGACGGCTTGGTGTATGCCTATACGGCGATCTTTTCACCAGCATCATTTGGGCTTGCGGTGCATCATGAATGGCAGAAGTATGATGATGTGACCAAAAAGTGGGTGTCGTCGAGTGACATATTGCTCCCTATTGCTGGCGGTCGTGATGAAGGTTATCGCACCTATTCTATCAATAGCGGGCTCACTGACGGCAGGTGGCGCGTAAATGTACAGACAGCGACAGGGCAGCTTATCGGGCGCATGGTGTTCAATGTTGTTGTATCGGACACTACACCAGAAACAGTTACGCTTACAAAGAAATAAGTACTGGCAGCTTTTTGCAAAACACCACATTATAGGTATACTAAGCGCGCATGAAAAAATTCCTCATTCTTTCTTGGAAAGTACTCGTCGCACTCTTCGCCATTATTGGGCTTGTTTTTACCGTTGTCTATTTCGGTATGCGTATCGGGGTTTTCAACGTTCGCGGCTCGATCGTAGAGCGCAATACGTTTTTCTCTCTCGGTGCAAAGAAGCCGATCGAAGTAGCACCTACTCCCTGCGTGGACGAACAGACCGCTTGCGATTGGAACGAAACGCCTGAGTGGCAGGCGATCAAAGGCGGACTGACCAAGGATGCTGAAATGATCCTTCGCGTATCGTCGGAGACGGGCGTTGACGCACGAATAATCGCAGCCGTTGTTGTCCCCGAACAGACACGCTTCTTTACTGCAAACCGCGATGTTTTTAAGCGATACTTCGAACCGCTCAAGATTCTTGGATCGCTTACGCAGTTTTCTCTTGGTATTTCAGGTATCAAGCAAACGACAGCCAATGCCATTGAGGCGTATGCTGCCGATCCTACGTCAGAATTTTATCCGGGCGATGGCATGGCCGCACTCATCGCGTACGAATCGGGAGCGAATCATGATGCAGAACTCTATAATCGTTTGACCGATCCTAAGGATCACTACTATCAATATCTCTACACCGCGTTGTTTGTCAAAGAAATCCAGGAGCAGTGGTTGCGCGCTGGTTTTGATGTATCGAAGCAGCCTGAGGTTATCGTGACGCTGTTTAATATTGGTTTCCAAGCTTCGCATCCAAATCCTATGCCGCAAGTTGCAGGAGCACCTATTACAACAGGCGGCACTGTGTACACCTATGGTAAGCTTGGTTCGACGTTTTACCATTCAGGAGAACTCTCTGATATATTTCCTCACTAACCATGGCTGATTCAAAGAAAAAAGAACCGAATAAGAAAAAGTCAGTCCCTGCGGCCAAAACTTCCTGGGGCGGCGTTGCTGACTGGTACGACTCCCATCTCGAAACGGAGAAGGATAGCTATCAAGAAAAAGTAATCGCACCGAATCTGATCCGCCTGCTTGATATCAAGAAAGGCATGCGCGTCCTCGATCTTGCGTGTGGTCAGGGATTTTTTTCGCGCAAATTTGCAGCGAAAGGTGCCCGTGTCGTCGGTGCGGATATTTCTCCTGAGCTTGTCGCTCAAGCAAAGAAACGCTCACCTGAGATTGCCTATCACGCTACTCCTGCGCACAAACTCGGTTTTGCTCAAGGGCAATCGTTTGATGCCGTTACTATCGTGCTCGCTATCCAAAATATCGAAAACATGACCGAGGTCTTCGCCGAGGCGAATCGCGTACTCGTACCAGGAGGTCGCTTGCTTCTCGTGGTTAATCATCCAGCATTCCGCGTTATGAAGCGCTCGTCGTGGGGCTATGACGAGCACGAAACAAGACAATATCGTCGTATCGACGGATATCTTTCTCCAAGTACTTCGAGTATTCTTATGCACCCTGGCCAATTAAAAAGCGAGGCCACTATTTCGTACCATCGATCATTACAGGACTTCTTCAAAGCGCTTTCTCGTAGTGGCTTCACAGTTGCTCGTCTTGAAGAATGGATCTCTCACAAAAAAAGCCAGAATGGTCCGCGACAGGCAGCCGAAGATACTGCGCGTAAGGAAATCCCGTTGTTTATGATGCTCGAAGCTCGTAAGCAGTAACCAACTATTATCACGCGCCGTCACGCGCGTGCCACTTACTACGTATATGTAATATATGAATAAAATACTCGGAGTGCTTATCGTACTCGTTTTGATCGTCGGTGGAGTGTATCTCGGACGGAAGACGGGGGATATCGCACCACGCAGTACTGTGTTTAGCGACACGAACAGAGGTTTTCAGTTTACCTACCCAGAAGGAACGACTATTGAGACAGATCTCGATGACACGATTAGTTGGAGAACGAATACTCAGACCCCCGGAACGGCAATTGTTCGGGTAACGGTGCCTAAGACACTGCAGCCGATGACTAATTTCTCGGAAGCACAGTTTACGGTGGGTACCTCGAGTGAATCAAGTGCCGCACTCAATTGTCTCGTTGCCGAGAATGGTGAGACCGAATCGGGAGCGATCATTATAAACGGGGTATCCTACAACTCGTTTACGCTCAATGATGCGGGAGCAGGTAATTTCTACGCGACGACGAGCTATCGAACGATACGAGGTCAGGAGTGTTACGCTGTCGAGTACACCGTGCATTCAACCAATATTGGAAATTACTCGCCTGATCAGAATATTAGCGCCTATGATGCGGTGACGATCAAGTCGTTACTCGAAAGCATTGTTCAGAGTTTTAAATTTCAGTAACAAAAAAAGAACGGCCGTTGTGCTGGATTATTTGCGATAATACTGGAAGTAGCGGATCATAGCCGGAAGACTCGCAGCAACAGGCAAGGCAAGGAAAGCACCAAGGATTCCAAAAAGTCCGCCTCCTACAACAACCGAAAGGAAAATAAGCGCCGGCGATATGTCGAGCGCTTTGTTGTATATGGCAGGCGAAATGACAACATTCTCGAGCTGCTGGTAGAATAGGTGTAGAACGAGAACGATAAAACCAGTAACAGGGGAGACCGCGTACGCGATAACAATAGCCGGAAGAGATCCGAGCGTTGATCCTACGAGAGGTAGGAGATCAAGAATCGCGGCAAAAATTGCGAGCGGCAAGGCAAATGGTACTCCGAGAATTGCGAGTACAATAAAAAGAAAGAGTCCGCAGATAAGCGAGACAACTACGTTGCCGCGGATATATAATCCGTTGAGACGTGCAACCTCGAGGAGTGTCCCCTTGAATCGGTCGCGTTCTCCTTCAGGGAAAAGATCGAGGAAAAATCCGAGGAAGCGTTTATTATCGAGGACAAAATAGAACGCAAGGAAAAATACGGTGATGACAGCAATGAATCCAGCGAACACCGTTTTGGTTGATGTCAAAAAGTCCATGCCGTGTGTTGTGAAGTAGCCGACTGCGTCGAATGTTCGCCATGCCTCGGGGAGAAATTCCGCCCGACCGAGAATTGCATGCAGTGCATCTATGAGTGAGGGTATCTGGCTCACGAGCTTTGGTGTAATGAAGACGCCAAAAAGAATGAAGGGTGTCAGTATGGCGGTAAAGACAAGTATCGCTGCAGGCATGATTCTCATGTGTGCAGCAAGCTTCTTGACAAGCGGGTAGACAGCTGTTGCTATCATCAGTGCAATCAGTATGGCGACGAGTACGCTTACAGCTCTCCAGGCAATAAAAAGACCTAGTCCTACAACCACTATGCGACCAAGAGCTTGCCAGGAGAATGGGTGGTCTTTGTTTGTCATATGGCACTATGATACCATGGAGAAGTACTGGTTCCCATCACAGTGTGCGTGCTCGCCCGTATATAGTGGTACGGGCCCTACAATAGCCCCAATGATCGATATAGAACAGATACTCATACGTGCCAAGGCCGGAGACAAAGACGCTTTTGGCTTGATATATAACGAATATTATGTTCCTATTTTTCGCTATGTACATACGCGTATACGAAGCAAGGAGCAAGCGGAAGATTTAACGCAAGATATTTTCCTTAAGATATACCGCAATATCGCCTCAATTTCTTCGTCAGAGGCTTCACCTCTCGGTTATTTTTACACTACGGCCCGGAACACACTCATCGACTTCTGGCGCAAGAAAAATCTGCAAGTCGAGAGCGACGACGATTTCCTGGGTCAAGTACCTGATCCCACGCCCAGTCAGCTCGATACAGCCAAGCTCAAAGAACAGTCCTCGATCGTGAGCAAGTGTTTGGCTGAGTTAAGTCTGGATCAACGAGAAGTACTCACACTGCGATTCGTTGAAGATAAAACCACCAGAGAGATCTCTGAGATGCTCGGAAAGAAGGAAACAGCGATCAGACAGCTTCAGGTGCGTGGTCTCAGAACCTTACGAAAACTTTTTAATCAAACATATGGAACCGAATAAACGCATAATAGAAAAAGTATTGACTCAAGCCCTCGAACTTCACGAGAAGGGTGTTTCTCTGCATTCCATTTTGCGAACATACCCGGCGTACGCTGCCGAAATTGCAGAGCTCTTTTCAGCAATCGCATTGGTGGCAAAAAAGGTATCTCCGATCGATGTACCAGAACAGGGACTGGCTCGTCTTCTCGAAGCGCTTCCTGAGGCGGCTCCGACGACTCATTTACACATACCGCGTTCAATCAAGAGTCCTTTTTCGACAGTATTGCAGGCGATGCATGCCATGCAATGGAAGTTTGTTGTACCAGTAGCTGCCGTCGCACTCCTTACGGGTGGCTTGTTTTTGAGTAAGCAAGCGAATGCTCCTACTCCGAATGGAGAAGTCGCTCTCGGCACACCGGTTTCAGACACTGCTGTCGGCGGAGCTCAGACTCCTATGGCAAAAACGAAGCATACAGACAGTGTTGCGACAGTTACCGAGTTAAGCGGTGTAAGTCGGATGACAGGTCCAGTCACACCGATGGCGATGTCTCTTTCAAGTATTCCTGAGAGTGATACCGATCATATGATCGCGCTGTTGACCAATGATTCTTTGAACGAGTCCCGTATCATTGCAATCGCGGATTCCAAGGAGCAAGAGACGGCCTTTTCAGACCGCCAATTTATGAGCGATCCAACCCAACATTATGCAAACTAACGTTACAATACAATTGCTCGCAGGTAAGAGCCTCATTTTTATGGCTGTTGTCGTGTCTGCGCTGTCTTTCACACAGCCAGCTTTTGCTCAAAATGCCACGGCCGCTGACGATTCGATTACTCCAAAGCAGACAAGTTTGTTCTGTGCAAAAGTTGATTCTTCTGTTATCGCTCTCGATCAGCTCCTTTCAGAAAGCGAAACCAAATACAGCGAAGCTACGATTACTCGTAAGCAAACCTTGGCTGAAACACGTACCGAAAGCGATAAATCATTAGCGGACGCTCGAATCAAAGCCGATGAGAGCTACAGCGAACAGTACAAAATCCTTATGGCGGCAGCTGTCACTAAGACTGAAAAGAAAGCAGTTACTTCATTTCAAAAAACAGTCACTCAGGCTATTACCGATCGTCGAGAAGCCGTAGACGCTGCAATCAAAACGTACCGTGCTGGCGTCGACAAAGTAATGTCTACTCGCGAGAGTAAATATTCAGCAGCCATAACGACACTCAAGGCTACGATTGACTCAGCGTACGCATCGGCGAAAGCTGATTGCGCGGCGGATGGTACGGCAACAGCTTCGGGGTCTGCCGTAAACCCTCAGGTCAAAAATGATTTGGCGATGCAGAATGCTCGGACACAATTCGCAAACACCATTGCTGCGCTTGAGAAAGATACCGCGAAGATCGAGACACTTACCAGTGCTCGAGACACCGCAGTAGGGGACGCAGATGCGCTCTTTCAGACTATCGTGCAGGCTGCGGGAGGGAAGCTCAAGATCGCTCTCAATCAGTAGTAGTCATTAGTTTAAAAATACTCCATGCTCTCCGCCGGCCGAATGCGCCGGCGGTTTTTTATTTCGCTTCAGATATTAAATAATCCCCAGTCTTTATCATTTCTTTATATTTTCCCTACCAGATATTGCGTACACTTATTGCATGAAAATCAAAGATCTCTCTCGGGTAGATTTACCCCGTGAAAAACTTGAAAAATACGGACACAGCAAGCTTGCCGATTACGAGCTCTTGGCGATTCTTCTTGGTTCAGGGATCAAAGGTACTAATGTACTCGAACTTTCTCAAAAAGTTCTTCGCTGTGTTAAAGATGCGGGAGTCAATAAAATTAAGCAGGAGGATCTCTCTAGCATCCGCGGCCTGGGCCGGACAAAGGCTGCGCAAATTGTTGCGCTTATTGAGCTTGGGTCGCGCTTAAGCAATACCGAGAGCCCTGAAATACTCTCAGCTCTTGATGTCTGGAAACAGTGCTCCGATATCAAGGATTCGAAGAGGGAGCATTTTGTTGCATTTTACCTTGATACACAAAACAGGCTTATTGATCGACAGATTATTAGTATCGGAACCCTCAACGCGAGCCTCGTGCATCCGCGAGAAGTTTTTGAGCCTGCACTTACGTTACATGCGGCAAGCGTCGTCGTGGCGCACAACCACCCTTCTGGGGCGCTCGTACCGTCCGAGGACGATCTCCGGGTCACCAAGCGACTCAAGGAGGCAGGGATCCTGCTCGGGGTGCGATTACTTGATCATGTGATTGTTACCGCGAAGCAGCAAGAGAGTTTTGAGAATATAAATATGTTGTAGGCTTATCCACAGCTTTTCTTGTTGCATGTGAACGATCGTTCACCTATACTATATACATAAGTCGTCGAGAAAAATATATAGTAATAACAAAGAAAAAGAAGTATCACATGTCACGACAACAATATCTCAAGCTGCTCGAAAAAGAGATCCACGAGCTCAACAAGAAGATAGACCAGAAAATTCTCAGAGGGGAGGCATACTACCGCGAAGCTCGAGACCACAAGCTGCTCCTTCGCAAGGTTCGCCAAAATCGACCAAGCACGAGTATCTTCAGCCGCTTTATCCCTGCGCTGTTTCAGTTCTAATACGTACACGGTATACTGTACCCATCATTCTTATGGATCAAGACTACAAGCAAAAATTAGTGCGCTTCTACGGTGAAGAAAAACGGATGCCTTCGTACTCGGAGATGTTGGCATTGTTTGGCTTCAAATCCAAGAATGCCGTCTACAAACTTGTGGAGAAGCTCATGGATGCAGGGCTCGTCACCAAAGACTCTCTCGGTAGACTTCTACCAACCGGCGCTCTTACAGAGGTCCCCATGCTTGGTCTCGTGAAAGCAGGTTTCCCATCGCAAGCTGAAGACATGGTAGAGACTACGATAAACCTCGACAATTTTCTCATACAAAAAAAGGATTCTACGTATATTCTCGAAGTAGACGGGGACTCTATGATCGATGCACATATTGCCGACGGTGATCTTGTCATTGCCGAACGCACCGAAAATGCGAAAGACGGGCAGATCGTAATTGCTGAAGTCGACGGGGAATTCACTATGAAATATTTCCGTAAAAAAGATGGAGTAGTCTGGCTCGAGCCCGCAAACAAAAATTTTAAACCAATCTACCCCGAAAATGACCTCAAAATTAGAGCTATAGTAAAGGGTGTCATCCGTAAGTATTAAAATACCGCATATACTACATTAGTGTATACGCGGTATGTTTTTATTTATATTTTCTCAGTCCCACTCCAAGAAAGAGAACTATTTGTAGAAGATA
>CAIQBF010000034.1 GCA_903869975.1 uncultured bacterium
AGGTCTTTGATCAAAGGATTCGCTGCGAGCGAATAGCAGGTATTCTTACCCTCGCGCACAGACACAAGCAATCCTTCTTCCGCCAGAACCTGCAGGTGGTGCGATGTCACGGCGACGCTTGCACCAAGCTCACCAGCGATGTCAGACACGCATAATTTCTTCTTTTTGAAGAGTATGCATATCGTTCGCAGGCGGCTCTCATCCCCCACAATTCGGAGAGCCTTGGCTAATTCATTCAAATGCATGTTTGAATGTTACCTCACGAAGGTACCGCGTGTCAATCACCCAGTAGATATTATGGCAGCGTTGTAAACACAATGTCCGGACCGTAGGTTACTCCGGTCGTATTCGCCGCGAAGGCACGCACTTGATTGAGAGTGTTGGGAGCGAGTACTGGTGAAGGCGGTGTGCTGCTAAAAACCCCGGGGGTGCTCCGCGCGCCGGAAAGAGTTATCGTCGTCCCATAGGCTGTTGTCCTCCCTATTTGAAACCCAACTGTTGCACTGAGTGCACCACCGAGCGAGCTCAACGTGCCGCCGAGAATAGCGCCCGTGCGCGATACAGATGTCGGAACATTTGTAGCAACAGAAGCTAAACATGGCACCGTAGAGAATGATTGCATCAATCCGTATCCAGTACCGGCTGAATTGGTTGCATAGGCACGGAAATTATATCTCGTACCACAGAGAAGACCGGTGAGTGTCGTAGCAAATCCTCCGGTGCGAAACGAACCCGAAGAAGCAGTCGTAATCGAACCATAGACGAAGCCGCGAGTATCAGGATTCTCTCCCCCCGTCGACATGATCGCACCATTGATAACAGCCGATGTCTGCGTGATGCTCGTCACGGTCGTAACTGTCGTAACAGACGGAACCCGCACGCTACCGCTTGAACACGCAAGCGTCGAGAATGTCATATCCGATCCCGAACCGCTCAAAAGACTGGCATTTGTCGCGCGAGCCTGATAGTGATAGGTCGTTCCGCAAAGAAGACCAGTAAGTGTTGTCGAGTATGTCCCTACTCCACCAGAAAATGCCGTATCGATCGATATGGTACTTCCATATGCAGTAGTAGGCCCAACTACGAAACGGCGAGATACGGCAGCACCTCCGGTAGCAAGTATTTCTCCGTCGATAGTGGCGCTCGTCGAAGTGATCGATCCCGCAGCGCGCGTCGATACGTCAGGAGCAGTATTTGGACTACCTATCCACACCGAGCCACCATACCGCACCGCTGCGATTTTTGATCCGCTCGATGAGAGTGCGACGCTCGACCAATTGGCTGTTCCACCATCCATTTCGGGCGTCCACGTAGTACCACCGTCAAGAGATGTATAGAGGTATCCGCCGTAGTCGGCCGCAACAAGAACCTGGCCATCAGACGAGGACGCGAGGCTCGACCACTGGCGAGCACCTGCTGCACCCAGGCGAGTCCAGGTCGTTCCTCCGTTGGTTGAGAGATAGATATATCCAGAACGACCAGCCGCAATGAGCTGTGTACCAGAAGCAGACGAGGCGATATATTCAAACGGTTCACCATATGCAATGCTGCGTGGTGTCCAAGTAGCGCCACTATCGAGAGATATGAATGCCGAATCAGTACCATCCACAGCAGCGATGCGTGCGCCGCTCGAAGATGATGCAACCGAAAGCCATGTCGAGATGCCGGCGAAATATCGCGGGAGCCATGTCCAGCCTGCATCGACCGATGTATACACATTACCCGGCCCGCTCTCGGCGGCGACAAGCTTCATCCCGTCGCTCGATGAAGCAATAGTCCGCCATGAGTGAATACCAACATGCGGATGCGGAGTCCATGTAGCGCCGCTATCGAGTGAGGTATAGATGAGACCGCCCGAAGCTACAGCCGCCTGCCGCACACCATCAAAAGAAAGTGCGACCGAGGTCCAGCATTCGCTGCCTACGCTCGTGTTTGGAGTCCAGGTAGCGCCGCTATCGAGTGAGGTGCTGGTAGAGCCTGCACATGGTGCAACGGTAACGACAGTACTGTCAGACGAAACACCAACAGCATTCCACGAGGAAACTCCGAGACTCATGCGTTCAGTCCATGAAAAAGCATACGCGTCTCCTGCGGTAAGACAGAAGATGCCAAGCGCCACTACGAGCAGTGCATTTTTTGTATTCATGGGAGATGAACCGTTACTCTAGCATTGTTCTTTTACAAGTCAAAAGGTATTGACTACTGTGTATATATGTTTTATTATATAGTTCAATCTTAAAAACTTTTGTATATGAAGAAAACAGCACTCGTGGCTTTACTAGCCATCGGATTATTCTCAGCGAACAACGTTAACGCTCAGAAAAAAGTACCTCACAAAGCGTTCACGGTACTTACCGTGAACGACAACGACTACTGGCTTGAACCCAGTTCAATCAATGTTGAGATCACAGAAAAAGACGTGGACGCTGAATTCAGCTTCACTATCCATCAAGAAACCACCGGTCTTTACGGATTTTCCATACATGGATACGGAGTGGGTTTCCCAACCTATGCCATCTTAGCCAATGAAAATAGCGGTGGAGCGAAAGGAAACCAAGTAATCCACGCAAAAGTCACGAACGCTGTTTTTACAGCAGACGGGACGAAGAGCAAGAAGTACACGGCGTACCTCCCTATTCACATCTATCTGGGAAGTGAGACTGGCCGCGATTCAAATTTTTTAAAGCTACCGATCACGATCACTGTTAAACCTAAAAAAGGATAACAAGCGCTCCCCATCAAAAAAAAATACCCTGCACACAATATGCAGGGTATTTTTATATGAACAGCGAGACGATACTATTTCCACTCGCGCTCCTGTCGCACGAGGAGCTCGGCTGCACGCTCAGGCTCGGCCATAAGTTCGAGCACGGCACGCTCAAGGCGAATACCTTGCGAACCTTTGAGATAGATCACATCGCCTGGTAGGAGTATTTCTTTCATGAGAGTCGCCACACTTTTGGCATCTTCGGTTTCGAGTATTTTTTTGTCAGGCATTCCCACTGAACGAGCACCATCAGCGCACAGCTTGGCACGCAATCCCACCGTAACGAGAACGTCCGCCGAACGAGCGGCGAGTTCTCCTACCTGGTGATGGGCTTCAGTCGTATGTCGGCCAAGTTCAAGCATATCTCCGATAACGGCAATCTTACGCTTACCGAACGGTAATTCACGCAGCATTCGAAGCCCCGCTTCACATGCCGCAGGAGAGGAGTTGTAGGTATCGTCGATAAGCACGGTGCCGCCGATACCCGGAAGTAGGCGTACGCGGCCAGGAGGTGTCTCGTATGAAGCAAGGTCACTGATAGCAGTCACCATATTCACGCCGCTTGCGTATGCGACAGAGAGCGCGGCGAGCGCGATAGACATAAAGCTTTCTCCGTAAATATTCGGCAGCATGACGGGAAAGCTCTTGCCGTCGAAATCCACCTTGAATGTCAGTCCGCCAGCAGTTGTATCTCCGGGGGCAAGGAGCTGCACATTGCTTGCGCGGATCATCGCATCTTCCCGTGTACCATAGGTAACCGTGCGGAAACGTAGTGTGTCACGAGCAGCCATGACACGATGGTCGTCAGCATTGAGAATGAGTGTGCCTTCCTTTCGGAGTGAGCGGGCGAGCGAAAGCTTTTCTTCAACAAGAGAGCTCAGTGTCGGAAAAAATTCGATATGCACCGGAACATCAGGCAAGCGAGTGATCACAACGATATGCGGCTTGATCCATTTTGCGATGCGATGAATATCACCAGGACGATCTGCCCCAACCTCGAGCACGAGAGTGTCAGGATAGCTCCCCTTCGGCTCGATAATCTGCCACAGGCCGCGTGTCATCACGCCAAGCCAGGTGATCGGATTGTTCCAACCAGTTTCGGCTCCAATAATTGAGAGTGGTACGCCAAGCTCGCTGTTGAAACTCTTGTCGCTCTTGCGTACGCTGCCTTGGCCTTTGAGCACGGTATACACCGCGTCCTTCGTAGAAGTCTTCCCTACGCTACCGGTGATAGCAATGACTTTCGGTGAGTGGCGCCACAAAATAGCTTTCGCAATAAGCGTGAGAATGACAGTAACAACCTTCTTGAAAAATGATCGCATAGAAATAGGAGGTGCTTGAAGCTAGCCGACGACGGTTTTACGCGCGGTCCCAGGCGACACCCGGTCCGGCGGTACTTGATAATAATTGACCAAAAAAGTAGCGAGATCTGAAAGCGTAAACGCAACCGTTCCGCTCGAAAGCATCGGTCCTGCGTTACGAGGATCGTACAGGTACAAGAGCACGATGAATTTGGGATCGTATGCGGGGAAATATCCCATCATGCTATGCAGGTACCTATCGCTATAATACCCGTTTCCGTTCTCTTTGGAAATCTGCGCCGTACCCGTCTTGGCAGCAATACTCCATCCGCCATTTTTCGCCATACCGCCCTTGCCGGCCGGACTCTGATCGTAAGCTGCTATGAGCATGCGTGTTACAGCGACGCTCGCTTCAGGACTAATGGCTGCTGGAAGCTCAGCTGCGGATATCTCTTTGTGTGTACCTTCTGGATATTCGATCTGGCGGACGAGGTGAGGACTTACAGGGACGCCACCATTGGCAAGAGCAGAAAAAGCGCGAATAGCAACAATAGGAGTCAATGCAATACCTTGACCGAACGATGCTGTCGCATATTCAAGTTCGCGGGGGCTCTGAAGATTCTTTACGAGCGGCTGTGCTTCGTCTGGAAGATCGATACCGGTCTTCGTATTGAGTCCAAATTTATAAAAATATTCTCGAAAACGTTCTTTGCCGAGTTTCTGTTCGACATACACAGCTCCCGTGTTGAGCGACTCGTTGAGCACCTCCTGCATAGGAATGACACCGCGACCTTTTCCATCGAAGTTTCCGATTTTAGCTTTGTC
>CAIQBF010000035.1 GCA_903869975.1 uncultured bacterium
AAACGCTTCATGGAAAACGAAAAGCACAAAAAAGGCTGGGACATCTTCGACCGCCACGTAGCAATTCTTATTATATTTGGGAAGCTTATTCCGGTTATCCGATCCACGCCCTCGATATTTGCAGCTATGCGCGGTATGCGATTCCGCAGATATGTAGCATATAGCGCTATAGGATCCGTCGTCTGGGCTTTCGCCGGAGTCTACGGCGGCAACGCCCTTTCGCGCATACTTGGCGATCACGCCGCGATTCTTGTGATCTTGGCAGTACTGGTGATTTCAGGCATAGCGTTTGCCGTACAGCGGATCAACTCTGCTCTCCAGAAAAAGAAGCCTGCTGCCTAACGAACAGCTTCAGCTTTTTCAAACTGCAGCGTTTTCGGATTAAACACGAGACGAGCACTGACCCCCATAGATGGCGGTACGGCAAATGACTCGCCTGTTTTACGCTCGGCGTAATTCACAATAACCGTACCATTTTCACCACGCTCTGTTGTTTGCGGAGCGATGCGGTCACCGAGGAAAAATCCTTCAGAACCTTTGTATCCATGCTCGGTATTAAGTGCGGCCACCACGTAGTAGAACACGCCACTACCTCCTGTTTCTTGCGTAAGCAAAGAAACAACATCCTCGCGCCCGTCACCGTTGAGATCGATCAGTGCCTCGTTACCAAAATAACGAGTAGTGATCTTCGAAGCAGAGCCTGGAGCTGCTTCCTGCTCGGAAACACCGTTTACAAGAAGCACGCGAACACCGCCAACCCCATACTCTATGTTTTTATACCCCGACGAAAGCGGAGCTTGTTTTTCTGTATATATATACGTATTCAATGCATAAAATCCAGCACCAAGGAGCAGCACACCTCCAAGAACTGCGAGCACGACGGTTCTTCCGATAAAAAATTTTTGTAGAGTCATTTGTATAGTATACCAGGTATGTTTATCGAGCCCGCTTTCGCTTGCCATGCACGAGCTTCTTACTGGTACCTATCTCGCGCCTTTCTCCCGTGACGTCGGTCGTGTAGTACGTCTCGCCGAGCATATTCATGACATTATTAATATCGCTATTGTCGATGAGCGTGATCTTGCCACTCTCTATTTCAAGATCCAGATTATATTGCTCCGCGTAGGTAATATATTTCCCGTACGTAAGCGGATCATTGAGATCGATACTCTTCGCGCCAATGATCGACGCGATACGCTTCCTGTTCCGCAGTCCAATAACATCACTACTCATTTCTTCCTTGAGTTCAAACACCGCGCTCGAAAGAAAATCATTTGTCACTGTCTCCGTGAGTTCCTTGAACACTTTATGCAGACCCGGGAACAGAGGGCGGACAAGAGCGAATTTCTTGAAATACAAAAATCGTCCATTCCAATACGCGTCTACTTCGCCGGTAAATAGGAGTGAATTCCCTTGCTCAGTTACCACCGGCTTCTCATTGAACGTAATATATTTTTTCGCACCAGAAACCTGCCGCGACGTCACTTTTGTAAAAAGCGTCTCCTCTCCTGATACCTGATAGAGAACGCGAACTTCTGAATACTGATCCGGAGTGATCGGAGAGAGCATCACCGTGCTACTCTCAGACACATATCCACCAAGCATCTCTTCCTTCTGCTCCTCGGTGAGCGCAATAAAATACCACTCGCCCTCAGCAAGTGCGCGAGTGTCTACCTCAAACGGTATCGCAAGCGTCACATTCGGAGTCTTGTACACATCGCGCAGGATGTCCGTATCCGCATCGTCAAACACGACAACGTTCTGATCATTCTTCAATTGTGCAAATATTTTTTTCATTAGTACAAGCAAAAATCTCTCTCAAAGAGAGCCGATTTTTTATTACGATCCCTTTTATCTTCGACACTACCAGAGCTTCTCTGGAGTATTCGTCATCTTCATTTTCATTTCAAGCGCATCAGCCTCTCTACCAAGCTTTCTTCCTTTCAGTGCATCAAGAGCGGTCAGGGCAGCAAAAGCGGCAGTAACGAGCGGCATCGCGGCCGTACCTATCGATAGCTCCTGAGCTGAACCCTCCTTGTAAACCAAAATTGTCGTCGTAATAGCTGCCATCATAGTAATCGCACCCTTAATTTTTGCGTAAAGTTTTTTGTCTTCTGATGCAGTTCCTTTTTCAACGACTTCAGTTCCACCCACAGTCAAGCGACCCTCACTAGAGTACATATTATTTTCGGCACCTGGTTTAGAGTAGTGTTCCCGGAACGCCTCCTCTCCGCCAACGGCTGCAATTTCTTTCTCTAGAAGCGTGAGCGAGAGTTTTAGTTTTGAGGCCTCAGCTTCCAGTGTTGCCCGATTCGGATCGGTCTCTTTTGTAGCCTCCTTTGCCTGAACAGGAGCCTGTTCCGAAGTGGGAGTAATTTCGTTTGTATTTTTTTCTAAATTCATAGTATGAAAATTATTTGATAGATTCGCGGATCTTTTCAATCTGCATCTCCTTCACACCCTCGCGCAGGATATCGACAGCATTCTGCATTTCACGCACAAGGACAAGCTGCTCTTCTTCCGTAGCGGTCCCTTCCTGTACTCGTTTCGCAAGCGCTTGTATTTGTTCTGGAGTCATATGGTTATTTTAACATCTGCAAATATTCATGTCGAGGATTGCCCGAGACGAAATTTGACGATTTTTGTTATAAGCGAAAGCGGTATTTTTGCATCAAGCGGAAATTGAATGGTTCCCTTGGATAGCTTGTACGGAACCAATTCCTTCTCAAATACAGCGACCCCTGCCGCCCCAGGAAAGAAGCTCACGTGGTCTTTGAACCCGCCAAAATGTACGAGATTCTTGTCCCGGAAACGAAAGGTCGGTATGCCGTACCGAATCGCCTCCTCGGCTCCTGGAGCCGCTTTTTGGATAGCGAGCCGCATCTGCCGGAGTAGTACCTGCACATGCTCTGGTTGCGCTTTGATATACGTGTCGATGTCTTTATACGCCTTCATGGTTTCTATATACAAGTATACACCCACCCTGTTTCCATGCTAAAACTTGACTAAGTCTAAAAATAATGCTTTTATACATAAAAATTCACAGACATGGTCGACACTGCATACGACGAGCGATTTATGAAAATCGCCATCAAAGAAGCACAGAAATGCAAACACGGAATGGAACAATTCCCCATAGGCGCAGTAGTGGTCAAAAACGGCGAAATAATCAGCCGTGGACACTCGAAAGACAAACACACCAACAACCCCACTGATCACGCAGAAATAATTGCGTTGATCAAAGCCTGTAAGAAGCTCGGACGGCAAACGCTCAGCGACTGCACGCTCTTTAGCACAGCAGAGCCTTGTCAGATGTGCCTCTCGGTCATCTTCCAGACCAGAGTACAAGAAATCGTCTACGGTGCTCCGCGTGAGAAACTTCCCATGAGGAAGAAAAGCATCACCATCGAGCACCTCCTGAAAGACGCCGGGTACGAGGTCTTGCTCACGGCAGGGGTCTTGGAATCCAAATGCCTCGCACTCTTTCGACAGCGAAAACTTCTGCCGAAAAAATAAACAAAATCGCCCCAAAGAAACAACGCCAGTACGAGAAATCGTACTGGCGTTTCTACGATAGTTGACTTGAACAAATTTAATCAGTATGGTATGCGAAATCATCTTTTAAAAAAGATCTATATGAAAAAACAGAAGCCAGAAATCTTCGACCGTCAGTCCTTCCTTACACTACAGGAACTTGACCCGACTTCCCTTGCCCGGAACGAATACGAATTACCTGCAACAGCAGCGAATTTCGCCCTGAACTCATTGGGAGCGCCCCACAGAAATGCAGAGCGGTATTGTGAAATATTCTTCGAACACTGGAAAGTACACCAAGTTGAAGGACATTTTGAACCAATGATTGGTATCGGCGCCAACCCTACCGGCTACGCAAATTTTCGTGAAATGTTCCGAGAATTTGCGGTACGGCTATTAGGCGCTAAAAACGAAAGCGAAACCGCGATTGTAAATGATCAAAGTACGACATACTCCTTATTGTTACGCTGGCTTTTAGAAGACCAGCTGAATAAAAGTCGGAATGTTGTCTTGTATGAAGAAAGCGCCTTTCCTTCTGATCGGCAAATCATACAAACAATATCGGAAATCGTTACTCAGTACACAAGAGAAAACGAGTGGAATACTCGCAAACCGGTATGCATCAAAATGCCGGAAACACCTGACGGACTCCTTGACCACAAAGAACTGCTGGAGTTGATCAAAAAACATAAAGATACTCTTGCCGTTGTTGCTTTCGGAAGTGGTGGTGTCCATTGGAAAACGGCCCAATTGCTCGATTTGCAAGCGATCGGTACTGCCGTAAAAAATGCGGGTGGAAAACTTTTGGTCAACGCTGCGCATGCGATCGGCATCGCCGAGCTAAACCTGCACGAAAATCATGTATCAGCAGCCGTTGGCTGTCTCTACAAATTCATGTCAGCTGGGCCTGGAGGACCATCGCTTGTATTCATACACGAAGACGAATGCACGACCTTTCTGCCAACTGTCGGCTGGTTCTCATTCGAAAATCCTATTGCTGCCCTGCAAGGAAAACATCCATCGCTAAAAACGGGAGCCCAAAGAATCGAAGCCTCAAACCCCCAAGTACTCGGATGGCTTCCGGCGTTTGCAGCCCTTGAATACTATTGCAGTATTCCGCAAGAACAAATCTGGAAAAAAAGCGCTCTGATGCTTACCTACTTTGATGAACTTATGGAATCCATCCAAGATGCGTTCCACAAACCGATCAAAGTAATTACCCCAAAAGGTCAGCGCTCAACTGAAATTGTTTTCACAACAGAAAATAGTGCGCTCGCTCCCGAACTTCACACCTATCTGAACAAAAACAAGATTATCTGTGACATCCGGGACGGAAACAGAATCCGCATCGGAATGTTCCCGCTAATCACCTCGTTCGAGGAAATCAATATGCTGTTTAACGCCATGTGGAATTTCTTTGAAGAGAAGTAATTATAGAAGTAAAAAACCAAACAAAATGACCTTGCGCGCAACGCAAGGTCATTTTTACTACATGTTAGTAATAAAAAAGCACGACCCATCTCTATAGGTCGTGCTTTGAGAAATACTTCTTCCTGCGTTTCTAAAGGAACAATAGTACATTCAATTTTTCGTCAAGAATTGGCTGACTGTCTGAGACGAAGCTTGGACACCTACAAGCTAGCTTGACTTGGATTAACATAAATGTTGATATTAAGAAAAATCATATTTTCACAAACTAAACTAGCAGTATATGAAGAAAGACAAGAACGTATCTCATGAAGATGCGCTGAAGATCATTTCAGAATCGACAGATCTAGAACTACTGATCAGCTATTGCCATGTAACCGATCCCCTCTGGAAAACGGCGGCAAAAAGGTTGCGCAATGTGCTTCCAGGTGTGCTCGAGAAAATCGACGATATTGAATACTTATGGAAACTGTTTGATACGCCTTGCCAGATCTCTTGTGGTTCACTCACAGCGATCCTCGACAGGATGGATACGCTCCATGCTCAGTCCTCAGACATCGAGGCATTCACAAACCTTCACCAGAAATTCCTTACCGATAGAAGCTGTGGCGTGTATTACGAACGCCTCGAGGGACGTGACCTCGCAGACGTACGAAAACATATCGTACGAAGCATCCGAGAGCACGGACGCGAAAATGACTTGGTGCTTATCATGAACCTCTGGCTCCCTAGGCGCTGGTCTGAGTTTAAGGAATTTGTTGCTGGCGTTATCGCCAACGAGAAAAACCTTGTCGTACTCGACGAGTATTGGAGTAAAGCATGGAAAAAATATGGCCCCTATGGCCACCGCGGAGGAATGCATGACGAAACAGCGGTGATGATCTGGAACCGCATGAAAGAAAGGCGCGAGGAAATGGAAAAAAACAACGAGCAAATTCCTCACACAGCGCAGCAAGCCGAAGAAGCATTTTTATATTCTTAGGAATTTTAAGAAAAACGAGTTCAAAAGCCAACCAAATCGGTTGGCTTTTTTGAAACCTTCTTTACCTAATTTTACCGGTATTTGACATATATTGTTTATATGTTATCATATTAATAATTCTGGAAAACTGGCTCTGTTGGGTCTTCCCTGTTTCTTTATGGAGATAGAGATGACTCAACAATACTGTTAGCCAATTAAAAAAACCAGACATGTACGACAACTTCTTTGTAGAAATTTCAAAAGGGGCAGACAATAGCACCCTCGTAATTCAAACGCTGTTTGAGTTTACAAAAAAAATCAACGCCATGAGCGCAGACGACCTAATCTCGTTCTACCAGGCGCTAAAAATGCTAAAAAGTATACAGGAAAAACCGTGGTTCCGAAAAAATCCGATTTTAACGACTATTCTGGATACACAACTCATTGTAATCGCAGCAATGAAAGCAGTAGCGGAAAGGGAGCTTGACGTCAACCTGACCAGCCGGTTCAACAGCGCTACCAGCAAAGATTACATCCGCGGCACGGAATATCGTTTTTCCTAAGAGTACAAGTATTTAGAAAGTTTATCATATGCGCTCCTTGCAAGGGGCGCATATTTTTATTCTTCTGTTCTACCCTTCGGACTTTTAGTACCATTGACTGACCGCCAGGGACGAAGTAGGATTGCCCTAGAAATACATTTTTTAACATCAAAAAAACATGCATGAAAAGAAATTTTATTGTGATTGATCACAACAAGCTAGACTGTTTCATCGCCGAGAAAATTATCGGGGGGACGGAAAATTGCGAAGGGGTTATTTCGTTCCTCGAAGCAAGAAAGGCTCTCGCCTACATTACAGAAACACCACCAAACGAAATAATTACGGTACTTTTAGTAACTATTCAAATGCCGATCATGAACGGATTTGAATTCATTGAAGCTTTTCAAAAGCTTCCCGAGGATATCAAAAAACACTATGTTGCTCACATGATCTCTTCATCGATCAACGAAAGTGATCTTAATCGAGTCCACCTTTATCCATCGATCAAGAACTTCATCACCAAGCCGCTTACTAAGCAGAGTTTGAATGTGTTGCTTGCGAATGGGTAGTAGAAATTGAAGTTATTACTGAAAAGGAGTTGGAGTCATTCCAACTCCTTTTTCTTTTTCAATTATCATTTGCTGGCTGGCTCAACCAGCGATTACAACTGTTGCGTATCTGAGATACTCTTGAGGTACTCTCTCAAATTTTCATCAACAGCATAAACGTATGTAC
>CAIQBF010000036.1 GCA_903869975.1 uncultured bacterium
AAAACTGTAGCGTATGAATACTCTCAAGGAAGTGACAATTATAACAATCCCTCTCGTCTGGTATCACGAGCAACTGTATTGGGGTCTATATACCGAATACTCTGGTAAGGTTCGCGATGAGATACGAAGACGTCCTACTGCCGGAGCACAGATCCCGTTTGCTTTTGATCAGTGACTTTCTTCTCGGGGCGAGATTCTTGTCGTCGTAGATGATAAGTTTAATTTTGAACGCAGTACCGCGGGGTCTAGTGTTCCATCGAGCGCGCGAGTTTCGGAATTTTTACAACAGTATCCGCTGCCTGCGGCATGGCTGTCTCAGATAGATGTTTCGTGTATTGTCAGGCCTCCGGACGAGCTTGCTTGTACTGTCGGCGGCTATGCTTTTTCGGAGCAGAAGCTATTGAGACAAAGCGGGGATGTGTACGGGCTTCCCGGGGAGTGTGCCAATGAATGGACGCGGCTGCTCGATTTTTTGGAAAAGGTGGGATATGAGAAAGTGCTCGCATATATTCCAAACGTGTGTGCCAAGGGTATATGTTATGCCACTCCGTATGCGCGTGAGAGCGGTATTTTTACGAAACCCATCACTATTTGTTTTACCCAAAAAGCGACGGTAGTCTCTGAATACAAAGCACAGTGAGTCAAAAAGCGTCGAATAAGCAGTCCTTGCAAAAGGGCTGCTTTTTCCTTGTGTGTGTAAAAAGGCAGGTATATACTTACAGGCAGTATGGATACATCATCACTCAATAATATCGGCCATACAATTCTCGTTTCGATTCAGAGTATCGGGTATATCCCGTTTGCGGTCATGATTATCGTAGATATCATATTGTATCGCGTGCACCCGGTGCTTGGATTTTTGGGCACGTTATTCCTCTTTGCGCTTACTATAGGCTTGATCCGCTAGAGAGCGGCGGCAAATAAAAAAAGCCCCAAACAAAATTTTCTGCGCAGTCTTCGCTGCCTTGAAAATTTTGTTTGGGGCTTTTTTTATTTGCCGCCGCTGTGCTACTATGACAAATCATGTGTGGAATAATAGCGTATACCGGCAAACGTCAGGCAAAAGAGCTTCTGCTCGACGGCTTGCGTGCTCTTGAATATCGCGGCTACGATTCAGCCGGGTTGTATATTCCTGAATCGGGGATGGTAAAAGCGGTGGGTCCAGTAGCGTCACTTGTGGCCGCTGTGCCGCATGAATTCTTGGGGACGTCCGGTATTGCTCATACCCGCTGGGCTACGCACGGAGCTCCAAAAGAGGCGAACGCTCATCCCCATACAGACGATCTGAAAAAGGTGGTTATTGTGCACAACGGCATTATTGAGAACTACAAAGAACTCAAGGAGATGCTCGCACACAAAGGGCATACCTTTGTATCGGAAACGGATTCTGAAATTGTGGCAAACCTTATCGCGGAAAAACGGAAGACCGCGAAGTCTCTCGTAGATGCGGTAACAGAATCACTCAAAGAGCTTCGTGGCACCTACGGTCTTGCGATCATGGCCGCTGATGAGCCAGGAACTATTATTGCCGCGCGTATGGGCAGTCCGCTGGTACTTGGTATTGGCGAGAGTGAGAATTTCATCGCGAGCGATCCGACGCCGATCATGCGTCATACGAAAAATGTGATTTATCTCAACGATGGCGAGATCGCTATTGTTACTGGCACCTCATATGATATCTTCACGCTCGCTGGAGCGAGCGTCGCTCGCGTCCCTGAGGCTATTGATTGGACGGTTGAGGCCGCAGAGAAAGGCGGCTACGAGCACTATATGGAAAAGGAGATGATGGAAATTCCTGAAGTTATCGAGAACACGATGCTCGGGCGCGTCATTTTAGAAGAAGGCCGCGCGAAGCTTGGCGGCTTGATCGACGTAGCCGAAAAACTTAAATCGGCAAAACGTATTATTATCGTCGGCTGTGGTACGGCATATTATGCAGGACTCGTCGGAGAATATCTCATTGAATCACTTGCGCGCGTTCCGGTGGAAGTAGAGCTTGCTTCCGAATTTCGGTATCGCAATCCGGTCATCGAAGAGGGGACAATCGTTCTTGCGGTGTCTCAGTCTGGCGAAACTATCGATACGCTGGAAGCGATGCGCGAGGGTAAGCGCCGTGGCGCACTCACGCTCGGTATCGTAAACGTTGTCGGCTCGACTATTGCTCGCGAAAGCGATGCTGGTGTATATAACCACGCAGGTCCCGAGATCGGTGTTGCTTCAACCAAGGCATTTGTATCGCAGCTCGTCGTACTCGCGCTCTTCGCGCTGCATCTCGGCCGTGAGCGCGAGATGTCCGAAGAGGATGGACATGCTTTTGTGAAGGCGCTTACCGAACTCCCTAATCACGTGCGTACTATTCAGAGCACGCGCGGCTTGATCGAAAAGATCGCGCCAACATACGCGACTACTCGAGACTTTTTGTATATTGGACGCAAACAGAATTATCCGACTGCACTCGAAGGAGCGCTCAAACTCAAAGAGATTTCATATGTGCATGCAGAAGGGTATAGCGCGGGAGAAATGAAGCACGGCCCTCTTGCGATGATCGACAAGGATTTCCCGACGGTTGCTATTGCGCCGCAAGACAGTGTATACGAGAAGATGGTTTCAAATATCGAGGAGATTAAGGCTCGAAGCGGTCGCGTATTTGCAATTCTGACAGAAGGGGATGTATACGGTGCTGAGCGCGCAGATGATGCATTCTTTATACCGAAGACACATGAGTATCTTTCTCCGATTCTCGCCGTGATTCCGCTCCAATTTTTTGCATACTATATATCGCTCGCAAAAGGATTGCCGATCGATAAGCCACGCAATCTCGCAAAGAGTGTGACGGTTGAGTAATGGAATGCCTACGATGACTCGCCCTATTTCAGAAATATATGCCGAGTATCGTATTCCGCCGTGGCTTCAAATGCATATGTATCGGGTCGCGGCGGTAGCCGCGACCCTCTTTGATGCTACTGCTTCACGCACGGACGAAGGTGTCTTTTTGAGTACTGATCGTGAAGATCTTATGACCGCGTGCTTGCTGCATGATATGGGCAATATCATCAAGTTTGATTTTACGCTTGCGCTCCATGGCAGCGAACAAGAAGCTGATTGGAAATCGGTACAGCAGGATTTCTTTGCTCGGTATGGGCATGACGAGCATCACGCGACGATCGCTATCATGCGCGAGCTTGGAGTTTCTGAACGCTCTATTGCAGTTGTTGATACGATCAATTTTATGCACTGTGTCGATATTTCAAAAGACGGCGATTTACTTGTGCAGATAGCTCAGTACGCAGACTCGCGCGTCGTGCCGTCGGGCATTGCGTCGCTTGCCGAGCGCATGAGCGATATGTACATACGATACGCGCACAAGCATCCAGAGACCAGCGAAGAAACGAAGAGGCAAGTAGCGGCACTTCAGACTATTGAGCACCTGCTTTTTGAGCATCTCACTATTACACCGGAATATATTACGGAGTCGTCTGTTTCGAGCCTTAGGGATTCGTTGCGCGATTTTCCTATTGCTCAAAACCGTCCGCTCAGGTAGGCTTACCGTATCTCTATGGGCAGACTCATCACGGCACAAGAACCATCGTATGCATTGCTTGATTCCGGCGAAGGAATGAAGCTTGAGCGTTTCGGCGCTTACGTGCTCGCGCGCCCGGATCCTGAAGCACTCTGGGTGAAGAAACTTCCGACTGATATTTGGGAGAAGGCCGATGCGACGTTTACTCGTACCGGCGCAAGCGGCGCGTGGAAGACCGCAAAGCATTTTCCAAAGCAGTGGACTATTCCGTACGGGGGACTGACGCTTGAGCTTCGTCCGACATCGTTTAAGCACGTAGGTCTTTTCCCGGAGCAGCTTTCTCATTGGACATGGCTTGCGGGGGAGATCGCGCTCGCGAAAAAATCTGGTCAGGAGGAAATTAGTGTCTTAAACCTTTTTGCCTACACAGGCGGCGCTACTCTTGCAGCAGCGCAGGCCGGAGCTTCTGTTGTACACCTCGATTCTTCAAAAGTCGCGATCGAATGGGCGAAGAAAAACGCCGAACTTTCTGGATTGAGTGATG
>CAIQBF010000037.1 GCA_903869975.1 uncultured bacterium
ATGCTCGGATACAGCCGCGGCAAGCTTCTCGCTCGATACGGTCGGATCAGGAATTTCGCGAGCAAAATAAATAGGAAGGAAGTAGACAGCATCGGCTCCGGAAAAAGCCGTTGAAAATTCTGAGAAGAAAGCCTTCGTGCGCGAATAGAGGTGCGGCTGAAAAATGATTGTAATGTTCTTCTCCCCTTTCGGATACAGTTCGCGAAGTGCTTCGAGGCTCGCGCGGATTTCTGTCGGATGGTGGGCATAATCATCGTAGACGATAGCACCACTCTTCGTAACTCCGCGCTTTTCGAGGCGGCGCCACGTGCCTTGGAATTCGCTCACGGCTTTTGCCGCGGCCGCGGCAGGAACACCGAGAAGGTCACTCGCAGCAAGCGCGGCCGCGGCATTCTTTCTGTTGTGCTCACCGGGCACTGAGAGTTTGGGGACGGCAGCCATATACTTCGTATAATCTACCACCCGAACCCCCGAGTCTTTTACAACAGTAGCAACAGCCAGATCGTTTGGGTCGCACACCACAGCATCGCCCGTCTGCATCACAAGCTCGCTAAATGCATTTTGGATGTCAGCAAGATCTTTGTAGTAATCGAGATGATCGGCCTCAATATTTGTGATAACCAAAATCTTCGGCTCTATATTTAAAAACGAACGCTCATACTCACAGGCTTCAACAACAAATTCCTCGCCTTTCCCCACGATAAGATTAGATTTATATTCCTTGAGCAGTGACCCAACAATGACGGACGGGTCGCGCCCCGCTTCGATCAGAATTTTCGCGATCATTGCTGTTGTTGTGGTCTTGCCATGCGTACCACTCACCGCAATTGTACGCTTGCCGCTCGTCACCATGTGGAGCATTTCCGGATAGCTTTTTACGGTAATCCCTGTTTCGAAGATAGCTTCCATGAGCGCCGGATCATAATGCTTGATAGCAATGGTGTAGACAATGAGGTCTGCGTCTTTCGGAATTAAATGAAAACTTTGCCCGATAGAAATATGAGCGCCAAGGGTTGAAAGTTCTTCCGTAATCTCACTCCCAGACATATCAGACCCATACACCTCTTTCCCTTCTTGAATCATCATGCGCGCGATAGCCGAAATACCAATGCCGCCGATACCGACAAAAAAGACTTTCTTCACTTGCGTAAGATCGATCTCCATAGATAGTTAGTATACTCCGTATTTTAGCGCGTAGTCACGAAAGGCTTTTCCCCGTTCTTCAAAATTCTTAAACTGCGTATAGCTTGCCGCCGCTGGAGACAGAAGCACTGTTCCACCATCAGGCAAAAGCTCGTACGATTTCTGTACGGCTTGCTCTAGGCTATCCAAAAGGAAATATCGTTTCGTTTCCCCTTGGTATGGCATAAGCTCGGCATAGATACGCTCTCCGGTCTCATCAATACAAAGCACGCAAAGCTCAGGACGACTACGGATGAGGTGCGTGAGCGCATCATATGAAATACCGCGATCCATACCGCCAAGTATGAGCACGCGAGTGTCAGGAAATGCAGCGAGAGCCGCGAGGGCAGATTCTGGAATAGTGGATATAGAATCATTGATAAATGTTACCCCGCGCCACGTACCGACATTCTCCAGCCGATGTGGCAGCCCCTGAAAAGTACCGAGAGCTGTAGTCGCAGAAACAATATCCGCACCTGCATAACACGCAGCGACAGCGGCGAGCGTAAGCCCACGCAAAACATGCTGGCCATTGATTGGAGTCTTTACCGAAGGGTCATAAAAAGTAGTTTCCGTGGAACCATCAAAAATGCTGAGGGTCTTCCCCTCCTCCCGCGGAACAAACAAGTGACGCGAATCAGATAAAGTATTCCACGAAACTGTACGCGCCTGCGTACCAAACGTATCGAGTGCGGTAAGTACAGCAGAATTAGTATCAAAAACAAGAACATCATCTTCCTTCTGAAACCGAAAAATATTCGCCTTACTAGCAACGTAGCGTTCCATTGTTTCGTAATAATCAAGATGCTCAGGAAAGATATTCAAAATGAGCGCGATATGCGGACTCACGGTTGCGGTTTGAAGCATGTGCGAAGAGAGTTCAAAAACAATATGCGTCTCGGGTGTAATCCGCGAGAGCACTTCAAACGGAGGCACGCCAATATTGCCAAGCAAGATAGCGTCCAGACCAGATGCTCGCAATGCTGCATGCACGAAAGTACTCGTCGTACTCTTGCCTTTTGTACCAGTAATCCCGATCGTTTGATCCCGGAACGCCTCAAGAAAAAGAGCTGCTTGCGAGGTAAGTCTACCCGAAAGCTCTAAAAGAGTGGCGTCACTGAGCGAAATACCGGGGGATTTTATAACACAATCATACGTACCCAATTCGGACATATATGTACGCCCCGTTATATAGCGCACGTGCGGATCGTTCACACACAAACTATGCGTCCGAACAGACTCACTTGCGTCAGCAATTGTAAGCACCCGCCCAGTATCATACGATCGGATAAACGAATACGTGGATTGGCCTTCGCGGCCAAAACCGAGAATAAGAATAGTTTCTTTGTGCTCGATTTTTTTCCAAATACTATCCATAAATACTTTCGTCCTGCACATGCTTCAAGAGATGTACGAACGATTCTTCAGGAATTGCATGTTCGTGAAATTCGCAGGCAAGACTCGCAAAAAAAGTCGGCGTAAAAAGCATATCTTGATGCTGCTCCCAGAAATCCTTGAGGAGTGGCGAGTGACGAGATTCTCTCGATGCAAAAAAGATTCGAGCAAGGATAGCAAGTGTTTCTTGTGTTGTCCCCACACACTCAAATGGACGCGTCGCAGCGATACCAGTAAGTTCATTCAGTAACTCAAGATGCTCAGCATGATCGAGCATATTCACGCCGAACATTTTTGTCGCAAACACGACATCCCAGGTAGCTGAAAAAAGCAAAAACGAAAAGAGACACTTCGCACACTTTCCACACCACAATCCCGTTTTATCTTTCACGTTACAGCTTGAAATATACGGCATCGCACGCTCATATTGCTTGAGCATAAACGCAACGCCTATTTCAGAAAATGGACGGAGTAAGCTGAAGTAGAGAGGACCATGTGGCCAGACCATCTTCGAATATTCCTGAAACCGCTTCTCAAACACGATTGATTTTGAATACTGATGATTAATCTGCGTACCGGGAACTGTCGGCTGATTAGAACTTTGTTCATTGGCGACGATCACATACTTGAGGCCACGGAGACTTGCCGTAAACACCCCAAGAAACGCAACAATTATAGAAAACGGTGTGTGCCCATTGAGCGCACCCGAGGCATTAAGCTCGAGGAGTCTCGGGTGCACCGTACGCTTAATCACTGTTTCGGGATAATCTACTCCAAGCACGTCGAATATCTTCTCGCGGCTTGGTGCAAGTGTTTGTATAAAAAATGTTTCGTTGGGGCCGAGAGCACTGTCGTTGAGCATAGCGAGTGCAAGCGTTGAATCCTTACCTCCGGTAAATGCGATAAGATTGCCCGAAAGCGGCGCTGGCGAACGAACAGAAAACGAAGATCTAGCATGAGTGCCACTATCATTATCAGCGAAACGAACCCAGTCCTCCTTACTCACATCAAGAAGACCGTTACGGTATCGAAACTCACCCATTCCGTCATACCAAGTATCGCGCCACCAGGAAAGTTCAGCAGGGCTCAGCTCTCCGCAATCAATATGAACAACCGGTGAACAGTGTGCCTTCCAGTAGCTGATAGCCTCCGCTAATCCTATGCGAAAAATATAATCCTCATGGACGCGGATAGTCTCGTCGAGTACTCCTTCTGGTAGAGAAAGTTCAATAGACGTCGTAATACTGTCTCCTGGAGCAAGCTCATAGGTAAAAGACAGCACCAAAAGAGCATCCTCGCGGCGCCACGAATACTTCCGGTACCTGAATTCCGGGTATTGGGCACGGAGCCCTTGAAATATTGCTTTATTTTCGGTTACAAATTCCATTGAAACACTATAGCACAACAAGCGATTGCGTCGATTTCGACAGCGCTTTAAGGCCTTTTTGAGTAACAACATACGTGTCCTCAATACGGATACCGAGCTTTTTGGGGATATATATCCCCGGTTCGATCGTTACGACCATGTTTTCAAGAAATACAGACTCTGTTCGTTTATGAAAAATAATCGGCTGCTCGTGAATCCGGCGGCCGACGCCATGACCGAGCGTATGGATGAAGTATTTTTTATACGCGCCCATTGAATCGCGTGCGGCAGCATCAGCCGCCGCGCAAGATACCCCAGCTCGCGCTACGCGCTCGCCGCTTCGCTTTGCGTCCAAAACAACCGCATACAGTGCTCGATCTTTCACAGTTGGCGTTCCAACAAACACCGTACGAGTCATATCAGAACAATACCCATCCACACGTACTCCAAAATCAAGAATCACGAATCCTTCGAGTACTGCATCGGTATATTTTGGATGAATCTCATCACCAGCACGCGAACCGCTTGAAACAATAGGCGGAAACGCCTCACGCAAGCCACGTCGTTTGATCTCACGCCGAATATACAGAGCCAATTCTCGCTCCGTAGTAAAACAAAAATCCTGAATGATCCCAGAAAAAATCTCGTCGGTTATCGCGCAAGCACGCGCAATACATTCAATTTCATACGTGTTCTTTATACGCATTTATTTGTTACCCCAGCGCCAGCTCGGCTTCTCTCCCGTAACATACGAGATAATGATAAGAAATGCGGTAAGTACAAACATCGGCAGTGCAAAAGACAACCAATCCATACCGACCGGCTCACCATCAGACATGCCAAGATTTACTCCAGCTATGCCGATAAGATAGAGCACAATAACACCCCAGCCCTGCCACGTGCACGGGTACCAACCCCAGCCATAACTCTTGGCTTTAAACCAGATACGAGAATTTTCTTCAGATACTTTCTGCATAGATTAGTGCCACACGCCCAAAATAAATCCGAAAATAACGAAGCATATGAGCTGGTACCCCGCTTGTATAAAGAAACGCGTCCACGAAACCTTCGTTGAATCATTGTTCCACATACTTGACGCTGCTATTGTCGGCATAACAAACCCAGCCCAAGCCCACAGAGCACTCACAACGCCGCTCGAGCCCGTATACCCCGTCATGTGACCGAGTACAAAAAGCTGAAAAAGTACGAGGACAAACTGAATGAAATAAAGTGGCCCGGCCTTCTTCTGCATCTCAGCGCGACGTGCCTCATCGAGTTCCGTCGCTCCCACAATCTTCATCCAGGTGCGGCCAAAAAGCGGTCCGTACCAAACAAAACCAACGACCATCGCGATCACTCCACACACAAGCACTGCCCAAAAATTAATTCCAAGTAGCATAAAAATAAAAAATTAGTGCAATAAATATTATTATTCTTTCGAAAGATCGAGTGCGCAGGAATTGATACAAAATCGCTTGCCTGTCGTCGCCGGACCATCCTCAAACACATGCCCCAAATGCGCACCACACTGCGCACAAGTCACTTCTGTACGGATCATACCATGCGATTCATCCGTCACGGAAAGAACCGCCCCAGGCAATGCCGTATCAAAACTCGGCCAACCCGTACCCGAATCGAATTTGTTGTCGCTCGCAAAAAGCTGCGCCCCGCAAACCTTACACGCATATTTGCCGCGAGCATGCTCATTCACATACGCGCCCGTAAAAGGTGCTTCAGTCGCCTTTTCTTGTGTGACCGCATACTCCTCGGGTGTTAATTTATTTTTAAGTTCGTCTTTGTTCATATAGGTAAAAAAGAAATAGCTACTAGTGTGGGCGCGGGGAGACTTGAACTCCCAACCCTTACGGGATACGCTTCTGAGACGTACGCGTATACCAATTCCGCCACGCGCCCAATGTGTTTACGGTAGCATACAACGCCCCGCGCAGCAAAAAAACTTGTTTGGATAAGGCCTCGCGCAGGCGCTCGGCGCCGAGCGGCCCCGCTGGCCCTCAGGCCAGACAGGGGTTGCCTCTCCAAAC
>CAIQBF010000038.1 GCA_903869975.1 uncultured bacterium
AGAAGCGCGAGCCTTCGAGCGATTTTCGCTCAGCTCGACCTTCGTTTGAGAATCGTGGTGGTGGAGGATATAACAAGTATTCATCCAACCGTGACAGTGGCGAGCGCCGTGAGGTGAAGCACAAGGCGACATGTTCTGATTGTAACAATGTCTGCGAGGTGCCGTTTCGTCCAAATGGATCGAAGCCAGTGTACTGCAAGGATTGTTTCGGTAAAAAGAAGGGTGCATATCCAAGCAGTAACGAGAAGAAGGAATTCTCTCCTCGCGCAGAAACTGTACGCCAAGAACATTCTAACGCTGAACCTCGCGATGCTCGCATCGACGAACTGAAAGCTCAGGTATTCTCTATGCAGTCGAAGCTCGACCGTGTCATAAAAATGCTCGAAGGAGGTTCACCTTCAGTATCCGTTGCTACGCCGGTAGCAAAAGTAGCTGCCGTAGTTTCTACTCCGGTAAAAAAGGAAGAGAAGAAGGAGAAGAAAGTTTCTGCTCCTGCGGTCAAAAAAGCTGTACCAGCTCCAGCCGTAAAGAAGCCTGCCGCAAAGAAGGTAGTAGCAAAAGCTAAGCCTGTTGCAAAAAAGAAGAAATAATTACTGCGCGGATATGCTACTATAGTGGTATATGACGACAGCTTCATCTTCTCGGTTTCTTATAGTCACATTACTTGCTACTTTTGTTGCGCTCTGTATTTTGTTTGCGCCATACCTTGCCGTATTCGTACTGGCAAGTGTTTTTGGCATAAGTTTTCAACCGTTCAATCGAAAGCTGCGAACGATATTCGGCACGAATGGTGCGGCGCTTATTAGCGTCATTGCCGTCGCGCTTCTTGTGGTTATTATTTTGACCGTTGTTGTAGCTCAGGTGGTGGCGGAGGCGGGTAGTATTCTCACTGCTCTGCAATCAGGAACATTTGCACCTGATAGCGCGATTGCTGTTGTGCAGGCCAAGATGACCGCACTTTTTCCTTCTGCAGGTATTGATGTGCTCGCTTCCTTCCAAGAAGCACTTTCGTGGCTCTTGCGCCAGACAGGTAGCGTATTTCAGAGCATTGCGGGTGGTGTTGTCACGCTGTTCCTCACACTCTTCGCGCTCTACTATTGGTTTAAAGATTCTGAGAAATTCCGCATGGAGACGCTGCGTATTATTCCGCTCTCAAGAGAGGATGCTGCCGGTATTCTTGATAGACTTACACTCTCAGTACATTCGCTCATTAGGGGGACATTGGTTGTGGCGCTCATTCAGGGAGTCGTTGCTGGTGTCGGTTTTGTGATTTTTGGCGTTCCGAATGCATTTCTCTGGGCAAGCATTACGGTGTTTGCAGCGCTTATTCCAACACTTGGAACTACTATCATTATACTTCCGATGGTGGCGTACCTTGCTCTTTCGGGTCACATGCTTTCGGCTGCTGGGCTTGCTGTTTGGGGTATGTCTGCTGTTGGATTGATTGATAATATTCTTGGACCAAAACTCATGAGTCGTGGTACGAATATGCATCCGTTCTTTACGCTCCTTTCAGTTCTCGGCGGAGTCAGACTTTTTGGCCCGATAGGTGTATTTGCAGGCCCGTTACTGGTGAGCCTTTTCTTCGCTGTGTGTTATACGTATTCTTCACGACAAGATTAATACGTAGCCCCTGGAATTACAAAAAATCCATAGAGAACGACACAGAAATTGAGTGCTGCGTGTGAGAGCACGACGAGGGGGAGACTCGGATAATAGAGATACATGATTGCAAATCCCATACCTCCCGTAAAAGCGAGAGGTAATCCAATCATTGGGTTGGGGAAAATAATATGAAGGAAGGTGAATATGAGCGCGTTTGCAAAAAGCACCATCGGTATATTTTTGCTGAGTTTTCCGAGCGCGGGCATCAGATATCCGCGGTAGGCGACTTCTTGTACGAGCGAAACTATAAAGAAAAGATATATGAAATGGCGGTGCGTCCACCAGCGCTGGATTTCTTCTAAGTGGAGCACTTGCTCGCTAAAGAGGACTACTATCAATATCATAATGATAGTGAACGCAAAGTAGGCACGAGCGTACCGTTTAGTTTCTTTTAGATGTAATCCAAACATACGAAGAGTCCATCCATCGAAAAAAAACAGAACGGCCGCAAGGCCTATAAAGGCGAGACTAAGGATCGATACGCGGTGTTCAATTGGTAGGACTCCGGTAGCGATGAGGCCGACGGGGACAATAAACACAAGCAGGATTTGAAAGAAAATTTCCCGATTGCTAGTTTTGATGCCGTCGATAGTTTTTTGCAGTTCAGGGTGCATGGCTAGTGCCAATATTGTACACCTGTCGATTAGAAAATACAGCTAGCGCTTTCGATCAAAAACGTTTAGACTGCTATCGTGAATATAACTTCAGCCATCTTCGTCAAAGGCATTACTGGGCCTGATTCCATATTGCGCGATCTTGTACCCGAGATTGCCTTTATTGGGCGCTCAAATGTAGGGAAATCAAGCACGATCAATTCGCTCCTTGGCCAGGGTGTGCTTGCCCGTACCGGCAAGAAGCAAGGCAAAACGCGTGAGATCAATTTCTTTAAGGTGAATGACAAGATGTACTTCGTGGATCTTCCGGGCTACGGTTTTGCGCAAGGAGGGTATGAAGACCGTGAAGCTATTCGCGAAATGATCTTGGAGTATTTTACTTTTCCCGGCATCAATCTGCGAACAGTTGCGCTTATTATTGACGGTAAGGTTGGTCTTACTGAATTCGATCGGGACATGCTCGACATTCTTCGAGACAATGGGCATCGCGTTGTTGTCATTATGAACAAGATGGATCGGCTCAATCAGAAAGAGACGAGTGAGACACTTTCCCGTATTGCGAAAGAAGCTCCGGACATGGAAGTCATTCCGTATTCGGCAATTACGAAGGCAGGGAAGGATCGCCTTCTTAAAATATTGATTGCAAAAAAAGCGTAGTTTTATCGGGGGTATTTTTGTATTGATATCTCGGGTGGAATATGCGAGTATGCAAGTACTATGCAAGCAACATTTCATACCAATAAAGGTCAGTTTACTATCGAGCTTTTTGAGAAGGAGGTGCCGAAGACTGTTGAGAATTTTAGTACACTTGCGCGGAAGGGTTTTTATGACGGAGTTAAATTCCACCGCATTATCGAGAATTTTATGATCCAAGGCGGTGATCCGCTTACAAAAGACGACACCAAGATGTCTATGTGGGGCACCGGAGGTCCAGGGTATACTTTTGCCGACGAAATCGGACCGGACAATCGTAACCTCATCGGTACTATTTCCATGGCGAATGCTGGACCGAATACAAACGGCAGTCAGTTTTTCATCAATACAAACGACAATACATTCCTCAATCCGAAGCATACTGTTTTTGGCCGTGTTTCTGATGGCATGGAGGTCGTACACGACATTGCTTCTACTGCCGTGGATGCACATGACCGACCGACTGAGCCGGTTATTATCGAAAAGATTACGCTCGCCTAAGCGATCGGTATCCGATACTAGCTGCTACGAGTGCGGCAATACCGCCTACTACAAGACCATAGCGTGGTCCTGCGTGTTCAGCGATCCATCCAATGATCGGACCACCGATAGGGGTTGATCCAAGAAACGCGACTGCGAGCAGTGCCATAACGCGTCCGCGCATTTCAGGGACGCTCTCAAGTTGTAGAATTATATTGCTGTATGCGAGGAAAATAATTGATGAAAATCCGACGAAAGCGATAGCTATGATTTCAAGGATAAGCGTTGGCATAGCCGATGCAATGAGCGTGGTCACTCCAAAAAAGAATGCGGAAACAACGATACTTTTTCTTGTTGGGCGTTTTTTTGATGCGGTGTAGACGCCTCCGATCATCGAACCGATACCCATCGAGGCCATGAGTACTGCGTATGTCCCCGCAGATCCGTGAAATGTAAATTCAGCAAGGAGCGGAAGGCTCACGGTGAATTCATACGTGAGCGTTCCTATGATCGCCATCATTATCAAGGTGTTGTAGAGAACTGGGTGTTTGGCGACGTATCGGAATCCTTCTGCGAGCTGACCGCTTGCTCTTGTTATGATTTTTGTCGGAGAGAATTCTGCTCCGTTCATAGCACGTAGTGCGAAGAGTACTGCTACAAATGAAAATGCATTAATAAAAAAGAGCGGAGCGATTCCGACTGTTGCGATGAGTGTTCCAGCAAGAGCAGGTCCAACAACGCGTGAAAGATTGATCTGGATTGCATTGAGAGATACGGCGTTTGCAAGACGGTCATCGCCAACGAGTTCAGTTACGAATGTTTGGCGCGCGGGGTTGTCGACGGCGTTAGTAAGTCCGAGGAAAAATGAGAGTACGTACACCATCCAAAGCTGCACGGTGTCTGTTGCGACAAGTACTGCAAGCGTAAGTGCCAGTACGGCAGAAATCGACTGAGTGAAGTATAGTATTTTCCGTTTCGGAAAACGGTCAACGATCAGACCGCCCCAGGGTCCAAGAACGAGCATTGGGAGAAATTGTGCAGCGGTGACAAGGCCGAGTTGTGTCCCCGAATGAGTCATTTGAAGTACGAGCCACGATTGCCCGATAGTCTGCATCCAGGTTCCAGACAAGGAAATAGCCTGTCCAGTGAAGTAAAGCCGATAATTACGAATCCGGAGCGATTCGAAGGTTGCCTTACTCACTGTTTTTATTTTGAGGAGGGTTGTACGCATAGGGGAGGATAATCTTCGATTACTATACTATAATACAACCTATGCATGACAAGAAATTTATCATTAGTTTCCTCGGGTTCCCCTGTACAGGGAAGTCCACGATGGCAAAACTCCTTGCTGAGAGCGTGTCCGATATCTATTTTGTATCGACAGACAAGCAGAAATGGCTGCTCTCCGGCTATGACCGAAACACGCATCCTGTGCCTATCAAAGAAATAACATTTGGGCTTTTTGAGGCTGTGTGCAAGACTGGCCTTCCTATTCAGCTCGAATATATTCGCAACAAAGAAGATTTCGAGGCGTGTAAGAAAATGGCCGCACAGTATGGATATGATTTTTTGTGCGTAGAATTTCGTGCGCCGCGTGAAGTATTACTTGAGCGATTCCGTGCTCGTGTCGTTGAGTCTGAGAAGACAGGGACGCCTATCTCGACTAAGACAGAGGCGCAGTTTCTTGAAAATCTCGATCTTGGCTACTACGCTCCACCAGATATACCAATCTTCGATACGGTGGTTCAGCCGCCGGAAGAAATCGTGGAAAAGGTACTTGGCATGCTGGTTTCTCGGGCTGCTGCGTAAGACATTAGGCCATTTCTTATTTTGTGCTAGAATCACGAAACTACAAAAATCATATGGAAACCAACGAATATATTGTCATATTGTTTTATAAGTTTATCGACATAGCTGACCCTAAGGCTTTTGTCGAGGCTCACCGCGCCGAATGCGCGCGGCTCGGTCTAAAAGGCCGCATGCTTGTAGCGGCCGAGGGTATCAACGGTACCTTTGAAGGTACCCGTGCAAGCGTCGATGCATACAAGGCATTTTTGCATGCTGACCCGCGCTTTTCAGATATAAAGATAAAAGAGAGTGCTGGTACCGGCGTCGCTTTCCCTAAACTCAAAATCAAGGTTCGCGATGAGGTCGTCACCCTCGGTGCTGGACGATTTGATGTAGCAAAAGAGACAGCTGCTGAACTTCCTGCTGCTGAACTCCAGAAATGGTACGAGACAGGGGAGGATTTTGTCGTACTCGATCTCCGTAACGATTACGAGATCGCAAGCGGCAAGTTTGAAGGCACTATCGATCCAGGTCTTGCAAATTTCCGCGACTTACCGAAGAAGCTCGATGAGATGAAGGATTTGAAAAACAAAAAAGTTGTCACTGTTTGTACGGGAGGTATTCGCTGTGAAAAGGCGACCTGCTTACTCAAACGCGAAGGATTCACCGATGTGTATCAGCTCAAAGACGGTATTCACACATACATGGAACAGTTTCCTGGTGAGCATTTCAAAGGAACTCTTTTTGTGTTTGATGACCGCATGACTACGGACGTCGTTCCTATTGAAAAGAAAGACATTATTGGTAGCTGCACTTTTTGTGGGGTGAGTACCGAGAATTACTGCTCTGACGACAGTGTTCGTCCTTCACGCAAAGTGCTCTGCTGCACTGATTGCTATGCCGTAGAAGCCTCACATCTTCGTCAGGCCGTCTTCGTTGCCTAGTGTGATATAATCGTTCCCGTATGCAATTTTTAAAGAAAAATAGCTTGTATTTAGCGTGGTTTGTCTCTGTTGTAGCTATGTGCGGAAGCTTGTATTTCAGTAATGTGCTTATGTATCCGCCGTGTGTGTTGTGCTGGGCGCAGCGTATCTTCATGTATCCGCTTGTCTTCATTCTTGGAGCAGCTATTATCTATCGGGATACAAAGATCTATCGCTATGTTTTCCCACTTGTTGCTGTCGGTGGCATTATCTCGATCTTCCACAATCTGCTGTACTTCAAGATTATTCCCGACACACTTGCTCCATGTACAACAGGTGTTTCGTGTACTACCAAGTTTGTCGAATGGTTTGGTTTTGTTACGATTCCATTTCTTGCGCTTGTTGCATTTGTGCTTATTACCATCTTAGTATTCATAAACAAAAAATCTCATGCGCGCACATAAAGAAGCAATCATCATCGGTATTATTAGCGTCCTTTTCCTTGCTGGCATGGGGTTCCTTATCTGGCGCACGCCAACAGCTGTTAGTCCGGTAGGCCCAGTGCTTACGGCTGAGCAGTCGGCTATGGCGGTCCGTCCGGACAGTCGCATGACTGGTACCTATGGTGCTAAGGTCACGATGGTTGAGTTCGGTGATTATCAGTGTCCAGCTTGCGGATACGATCATCCGATCCTCAAAAAGGTTATTGATACTTACTCATCGAATCCGAACTTCAATTTCGTCTTCCGTCATTTCCCGCTTCCACAGCATCCGAACGCACCGATGGCCTCCCAGGCTGCTGAAGCTGCCGGAGCGCAGGGTAAGTACTGGGAAATGCATGACCAGATCTACTCTCATCAGAGCGAATGGTCTGAGTCTAAAGACGCCCTTCCTTTCTTTGTTTCCTACGCTACTACTATCGGTATCGATGTAGCCAAGTTTACCTCAGAGGTTTCATCAGGTAAGTATTCAAGTGTCGTAAAAGCGAGTCAGGATGATGCAAACAGGATTGGCGTTAATTCCACTCCGACTATTTACATCAATGGTACACAGGTCTCACGCGTGACTGTCGAGAATCTAAACGCTCTTGTAGACGAGGCACTCGCGAAATAATCTTCTTCTCTATACAAAAAAAGAAAGCCCATATGGGCTTTCTTTTTTTGTGCACGAAGTGGAGTGTTTATCGTACTGGGTTCTTCGCCATCTTTGCCATCGTAATAACGACGGCGATTGCAAGGAGTACATGCGACCATGGTCCAAGGTGGAGTACGAAGAACGCGATAATCCACGCGACACCGAGAATGAATGAGATTGCTTGACCCATACGATTATTTCTTCGCGACTTTCTTTACTGACTTTTTTGCTCCTTTGGCTGCTTTCGTCATTGCGCGCCAGTTCTTTTTGAGTTCGTCGACTTCTTTTTTGAGAGTGACTGAATCAACATGCTTCAATGCTCCGTATTTTGCTTCGACGTCGCTAATGATCTTCTCGTAGACTGGAGTAGAGAGTTCTTTTGCCTTCTCCATTTTCTCCATAACCTCAGCTTTCATTTTGATCATCCAGCTCTGCATGTCTTTGCGGTGCTTTTTGCCTTCAGGTCCGAAGAGGAGATATGCCGCTGCGCTTGCGACTGCGATTCCGGCTCCTACTGCTACTGCCGCTCCAACACCGTTTCCAGTATTTTTCTTTGCCATATAGATGTGTATTCGTTTCTAACTAATAATCCGCGTAGCTTCATTGTACGCTTCCCGAGAAGCTCGTACAACCGAGTGCCTACTTACCACGCTTCTTTTTGAAAATGAGGTTGAATATAAAGCTTTCCTTGATGGTGTGGTAGAGACTGTCGACGTTGTCCCCGAGGCGATCGACCTCCTTTTCAAGTTGATCACTCGCTCTCTTTATGTTGCCGAGAATCTTGATGACATAGTAGAAGCATATGCTTCCAAGTATCAGAAATATGACCACGGCTATCGTCGTAATGAAGAAGAAAATATCTGCATGTATAAGGGTTTCCATAGGAAGTAGTATACTCTAGCCTCACGTTTTTTTCCAAAAGACGGTATACTTATATTGTCGGATCTTAGTAGTTTAGTTCGATACATCGTATCTTATTGTATGCAACAAACCTCTTCAAAAACCGTGGGCACTATCGTTATTCTTGTGCTTGTCGTCGCAGGTATCTGGTTTATGACTCGGAAGCCGAAAGATGATCTTTCTGCTATGATGCCAAAAACTGAGCAGCAAGTATCGAACACTCAGCAAGACCAAACACCCAAGACCCAGGCCGATGCGATTACTGCAAGTGGCAGTTCAGACGCTTCGTTTGACGCGGATAGCGCTGCTATCGATGCCGAGTTAAAAGCATTCAGTACAGACACGGCAGCCGCTTCGACTGACGTAGAATAAAGCTCGTTCTGTATTACTCGTTAACCTTCCTCTACTTATTATGATGAAAAAACACACAACACAGAAGATCGCGGGAGCATTGATTCCCGCAGCACTTTTCCTGGGGCTCGCAAGTTCGGTGCTTGCCGAGAGTATTGTTTCAAAGGAGGTCAATCCGCGTGTGCCAGCCGGAACAAAAGCTCAGGTCAAGACAACCGTCAAAGCTGACGCTTTGCGTGATCGTGAAGAATCCTCGACCGATCGAGACGTTGCCGCTATCGACAAGCGTATTGCTGACCTTTCAAACATGAAGACTCGCGTGCTCGATATGAAGCATTTGAATGCCGCTCAAAAGGCTACATTCTCAGCTTCTATCGATAGTACGATCGGAACGCTCACGACTCTGAAAGCCAAGATCATTGCTGATACTACCGCGGCTGACCGCAAAGCAGATCGTCTCGCAATCGCACAAAGTGTTCGTGTGTATATGCTTGTGATGCCGCAGATCCGTATTGCGGCTGCTGCTGATCGCGCGAATACTGTTGCCGATATGCTCACAGCGCTCGATACTAAGTTTTCTACTCGCATCTCTGAGGCAAAGGCGGCAGGGAAGGATGTTGCGGCACTTCTTGCAGCTCAAGCGGACATGAAGCTCAAGGTTGCTGATGCTAAGGTGCAGGCAGTGGCTGCCATTACGGCCGCATCTGGACTTACTCCAGACAATGGAGACAAGGTGAAGATGGAAGCCAACGCGAAAGCACTGAAGACAGCACGCACAGAGCTCAAGGCCGCAGAAAAAGACCTTAAAGCTGCCTTTGCCGACGTCCGTATAATAACTGCAGGTCTCAAGGATGCTGATTTGAAAATCAAATCCGAAGGATCTAACCGCTAAACTCTCGCAAGGGCACATTTTAAAAACCACTCCATTTGGGGTGGTTTTTTGGTATACTTTCGAGCATATGAATACAAAAACAATAAAAACAGTGCTTGGAGTGGCTGCCGTTCTCGTTATTGGTGTTGGTGCGATTATGTTCAGCACTCGCGAACCTAAGGTTCAGGATTCTATGCCAACGCCAACCCCAACGCCGACAGTAACGGATACTACGACGAAGACACCAGCGCCTGTTGCGAATACCTACTCACTCTCTGACGTTGCCGCTCATACTACCGAGTCGAGCTGCTGGACTACGATTTCAGGCGATGTATATGATCTCACTCAATGGATTGCCAAACATCCAGGCGGGGATCGCGCAATTCTCTCTATCTGTGGCGCGGATGGAACTCGAGCATTTGAAGGACAGCATGGTGGTAATAATAAACCGAACACAATTCTTGCTTCGTTTAAAATCGGTTCGCTAAGCAAATAGTAGCTAGCAGTATGCGTATTACTTTTAAGAAAAACCCTGACGTTGCTTTTCTTGTGCTTCGTTTAGGGCTCGCGTTTGTTTTTATTTGGTTCTCAGTTAATCAGTTTCTTAATCCAGGGGATTGGACTTCGTACTTACCATCGTGGGTTGGCTCGCTTGGTGTGAGTGCTGAATCTTTTGTGCTTATGAATGCACTTGTTGAACTTGTGGCGGGTATCTTGCTCGCGCTTGGTGCCTGGACGCGGCTTGCGGCACTTGTACTTGGCGTGCATCTTATCGGTATTGCGCTTTCTGTCGGGTACAACGCCGTTGCTGTTCGTGATATCGGCCTTGCTATCGCTACTTTTGCGCTTGTCTGGGGTGGTGCCGGTCTCTGGTCCATCGATCAGGCAGTAGAAGCCAAAATCGCCGGTTAGTGCTATAGTGCTCCCATGAGAAACGAAAAAATCTATATGTACGGCAAGCATGCCTTGCTGGAAGCCTTGCGTTCCACACCGGAAATGCTCGACAAGGTATACCTCGTCGATCGTGCCGATGGTGAATTGGCCGCTTTGCTTCATACGGCAGGAATCAGCGTTGATCGGTTTGATCCGCGCACGCTTCCGACTGGTGTTGAGCGCGATGCTAACCACCAGGGGTATATCGGCCGCGTATCACTCCACAAGCTGGTGCATGAGTACGGAGACTTCGTCTCTACGCTCAAAGTAGACAATGACGCGTGTCTTATCGTCCTCGGTGAAATACAAGATCCTCAGAATGTCGGAGCTATTATTCGCACTGCGGCAGCGTTTGGTGTTGCTGGTGTCCTTATCCCAGAACACAACCAGGCACAGGTTACCGGTACTGTCGTCAAAGTCTCTGCTGGTATGGCATTCCGTGTTCCGCTTGTATCTATCGGTAATGTAAATACGACACTCAAAGATTTGAAAGAGCGCGGTTTCTGGACGTACGGTCTCGATGGGGAAGCGACTCAATCAGTCGGTGATGAGCCATTTGATGCGCCGACAGTATTCGTGTTCGGCAATGAGCACAATGGCATTCGCCAGAAGACGCTCGAGTCCTGCGATGTGCCGCTCGTCATTCCGATGCATCCGGGCTGTGAGTCGCTCAATGTTGGAGCGAGCGCTGCGGTAGCTCTCTATGCGTGGAGCGTGAAGCACCCAGGCGCATTACGTTAAGGATGTATGTAAAAACCCCTCGAATATAGTATTCGGGGGGTTTTTTTGATAGGGGCTATAGGTTTTGGTGATTAATAGAATTATTCGTCGTCATCCTCAGAACGATTTCTTTTATGAGCCGATTTTTTTATCGGTACATTTTTGGGCGTCGGAGAGAACGCTTGTTTGAGTGAGTCTACTCGTTCACCAAGGGACCACACGATGGATCCCAGGCTGTCCAGCTGGTTTTGCAACCTGACATTTTTTTCATTTTGTTGGTGTGCGTACTTCTGTACGCCACAGGAAGACATTGAGAGTGTGGCTATAATAGCCAAGACAGTAACTATCTGTTTCATATTTCGGAGAATTGTTTGGTCTATATAATAACATATATAGATATCAAAGTCAAGTAGCGTGTTTCTGCCAAGTATGACACCATACACGACATGTCATGGCTTCTTGAGGCAGTGCTCGGCGCGATTATTATCGGAACGTTTGTTGGTCTTTTTAAGATTCCTTCATACAAAGGATATCAGCCGCTTGCCGTCCTTACCTTTTGTTTTCTTTCGTCCGGTATTGCCGCGATTATTTTGTTTCATTCGTATTTTGCACTCACAACTCCTGGTGTGATCCTTTGTGCTGCGGTATGGGGAATCGCATTTTCAAGCATGTCAGCGCTCCAGATGTATGCGCTCAAGTATGTCGATGTGGGAGTACTTTCTCCACTTACCTCTGCGCTCAACCTTGCCGGGCTCTCAGTACTTTCCGTCTTTATACTCAATGAGCGTCCTTCCATATATGCATGGGTTGGCATTGTCCTTGTCATTATCATCATTGTATTGATGCGTCAGACCAAGTCGGAGCGTGCAATGGCTGATGGGACGTTTGCTTCATCTGCATTTACTCGCAAAGTTATTCTTCTCTGCGCGGGGATAGTGCTCATAAATATCGGCTATAGTTTCTTCCTTAAATACGAAGTGACTCATTTTTCAATAGAAGCTATCCAGCTGTATCAGTATTTCTTTGCTGCTCTGGCGACACTCGGGTATGCATTCCTCGGAAAGACCAAGCTTCGTGAGGTTTTTGCTAAGGATCTGCGTCCTTCGGTCGGGTGGGGAATGGTTCTTGGAACACTTTCCGCATGCGGAGGATATTTGTATTATCTTTCAGTTCAGCATGGGCCATTTGCTCTTGCAAACGCTGTCGGGGCGCTCTACATCGTTGTGGTCGTGCTTGTTGCCGCTCTTTTCTTTAAAGAGAAGCTGACGCTAAAGAGACTTGTTCTCGTGATTCTCGCGGTTGCCGCGGTATTGCTTATGCAGTTTTCTTAGTGATGTCGTTTTATATATCTATGCTAAAATGCCCCCCATATGGAACACACAAAAAAGCAGGTGTTTAGCGGCCCGCTTCTGATCGTCATCGCGGCATTGCTTTGGGGTCTTGATGGCGTGCTTCGTCGCTCGCTCTATTCGCTTCCACCGATCACTATTGTTTTCTTGGAACATCTGGTTGGTTTTTTGATATTACTCCCGTTTGTTTTTAAGAGTTTTGGACGCGTGAAGCTTTCACGTAAAGAATGGGCGGCTATCATTTTCGTGTCGTTGCTTTCCGGATTGCTTGGAACTCTTTGGTTTACAACGGCGCTCCTCCGCACGGCGTTTATCTCATTTTCCGTCGTCTTTCTTCTTCAGAAGCTTCAGCCGATATTCGCGATTACAACAGCGCGGATATTCCTTAAAGAAAAGCTCGATCGTCGCTATGTATTCTGGGCACTGCTTGCTGTCGTATCGGCGTATTTCGTAACGTTTCCGAATGGCGTGGTGAATTTTAAGACAGGTGCCGGCACTATTGTCGCAGCACTTTTTGCTGTCGGCGCAGCCTTTGCTTGGGGAACCTCGACTACGTTTTCCAAGATTGCACTTACCGACAAACCCACGAATTACATCACCTCATTACGTTTTCTTTTTACGATCATCTTTGCTTTTGTCGGTGTTCTGATTCTTGGAAAATTCCGTTCAATCGGCACGCTTGGCAGCGGACAGATATGGACGCTCGTTATTATTGCTCTTTCTTCCGGGATGGTTTCATTGCTTATTTATTACCGCGGACTCAAGACGACTCCCGTCGCTGTCTCTACGATTCTCGAGCTTTTTTATCCGCTTGTTGCTGTTTTTATCGACGTTGTTGTGTATAAGAACGTGCTCGCCATTTCACAGTATGTTGCGGCGGCCGTCCTTCTCTATGCTATGTATCGCGTCGGCAAGATAGCGATGGGCAAGCCTGCTCAAGTGGTTTCCTTGTAATGCTCATATGAAATTCAGTACTCGCACAGTCACCGGTCATGGCAGGGGAAGAAAGCTCGGATTTCCAACTATCAACATGCTCATCCCTGAGAATGTTCCGCTCTTTATGCAGCAGGGTGTGTATGCCGCGCGCGCAGTCGTAAAAGGTCAGAAGTATGAGGGCGCTCTCTACTATGGGCCCGCTCCTACGTTTGACCAAAAGGAGGTCGCTCTTGAGATCTATCTTCTCGATACGGTCAATTTCTATATAGGAGAAGGAGAGATTGTAGACGTAGAAGTCTTGAAGTTTATCCGGCCAGTTATGACGTTTGATATACCAGATTTGCTTGTTATACAGATGCAGAAAGATGAGGATGCGATACGGACAGTCCTTAGGCGGTAGGTGGAATCCTTGCACGATAATGCTGAGTGTTGTAGTGTTTGAGTCAATTCCATTCTAAACAATTAAAATAGTGCGTATGTTGACACAATCATTTATCGGCGGGATGGCTCACCTTGCCGCCGCAGCAAAAGTTTTTAGTTCGGAAATTCCGACAAAGACCAATCTGGTCCGCGAATTGAATGCGGCTAAGAATTCGTTCAGTAAAGCAGGAGAGAAGGATCTTCCTGGAATCGTACAGTCAATTATAGCTGAGATTTCAGACACGAAGAACAAATCTAAGCACGTAGACGAGTACGCTACGTGGGTAGAATATGCATTGCGTACGGCGACGGATCGCGAATCAATGTTGAAAAACGAAGAGCGAGCGTCAAAAAATGGTCCTAAGGGGGCACAGAAAGCAGAACGGAAGACAAATCGATTCAAAAGAAAAGAGCCAGCTTACCATCCTTGATATACTCTATCCAAAATTCCCGCTTCAAAATGAAGCGGGAATTTTTCGGTAAATATGCTATAAATACTCCATGAAGAAACCTACTCAAAAGAAGCCGTCAGTCAGACTTTCCAAGGATATTGTTCCGACCCACTATACTGTGCTTTTACACCCCGATCTTGAAGCGCATACGTTTAGCGGCAAGGTGACGATCTCTATGAATCTCGCAAAACCTGCCAAGGAGATCACGCTTCATTCAGTAGATCTTGCTATTGCGAGCGGAGAGGTTTTGGTTGGCAAGAAAATGCTCACCGCTTCCAAGATTTCATACAATGAAAAACGAGAGACGGCAACGTTTCACTTTTTGGAGACTATCCCGAAAGGGAAGGCGGTGCTCTCGACCGCGTTTACGGGTGTTCTTAAAGACAATATGCGCGGTTTTTACAAGAGTCGCTACGTCGTAGACGGCGAGGAGCGCATTATGGCGACGACTCAGTTTGAGGCTACTGATGCGCGTCGTGCAATTCCGTGTTTTGATGAGCCGGCGCAAAAGGCGGTCTTCGAGGTGAGCTTGGTCACACCGCTCGATAAGATGGCTATTTCTAACACGCTACCAGTTTCTATCGCTGAGCATTCAGCGGGTTTGAAAGTTGTTTCTTTTGCTCCGACACCTAAGATGTCGACATACTTGCTTGCGTTTATTATTGGAGATTTTGAGCATATTGAAAAGAAGACGAAATCCGGTGTGCTTGTTCGTGTCCTTACGATCCCTGGCAAGACGCATCAGGCGAAGTTCGCGCTTGATTGCACAGTGCGCTGCCTTGAATTCTACGAGGATTATTTTGCCGTACCGTATCCTCTTAACACGCTCGATATGATTGCTATTCCAGATTTTTCTTCGCTTGCGATGGAGAACTGGGGAGCTATTACGTTTCGTGAAATAGGTCTCTTGGTGGATGAAAAAGAGACATCCACTGCGTACCGTCAGATGGTCGCGCTCGTTATTGCGCATGAGCTCGCGCACCAATGGTTTGGTAACCTCGTCACGATGGAATGGTGGACGCACTTGTGGCTCAATGAAGGCTTTGCTACGTACATCGAGCATTTTGCCGTAGCTGAGCTGTATCCTGAGTATGATGTCTGGAGTCAGTTTGTGGTCGCAACCACGGGTCATGGTCTCGGTAACGCGCTTCGTCTTGATGCGCTCAAAAACACGCATCCGATCGAAGTTGAGGTACATCATCCAAATGAGATCGGCGAGGTGTTCGATATAGTTTCGTACGACAAAGGCGCTTCTGTTATTCGCATGCTTGCCGAATATCTCGGACCAAAACATTTCCGCGATGGTTTGCGTTCGTATCTCAAGAAGCACAGCTATTCAAACGCGAGCACGATTCATCTTTGGGAAGCATTTGAAAAAGTTTCAAAGAAGCCAGTACGAAAAATGATGAATGTGTGGACAGGGAAGTCGGGCTATCCACTGCTCTCAGCCGAGCTTGCAAAAGGAATGCTCACCCTTTCTCAGAAGCGCTATTTTTCAAGTCCTAAAAGTGCTGCAGCTGATACTGGCTCGACTGTTTGGCCAGTACCGCTTGCGTATACGACAGACAAGGGTGTCGTTCAGGCTGGGCTCATGACCGGCAAACGCCTTTCTCTGCCAGCCCCGAAAGCTCTCTGGATCAAGTGTAACGCGCATGAAAGTGCTATCTACCGTACACACTACGGACCTACGCTGCTTGGCGCGCTCGCCGCGGCTGTCGCTTCAGGGAAGCTGCCTTCGGTAGACCGTCTTGGTATCGTGCGTGACATGCTTTCACTTTCGGAATCGGGACAGTACGAGACCCCGACACTTCTTGCCTTTGCCGAACTTTACGTACATGAGACTGAGTATATTGTTTGGGTAGAGCTTGTTTCGGGTATGCGTTCACTCGCACAGCTTTTGTATGGATCTCCAGCGTATGATTCCTTCCGTGCCTATGCTCGGGGAATTTTTGCGAGCGCTGCTCTGCGCGTCGGCTGGGAAGCCGTACGAGGTGAAAGTGACAATGAGGCAATGACTCGCTCGCTTGTGCTTGGCGCTGCTTCATATTTTGGTGATACTGCCGTAATTAAAGAGGCGTTTGCTCGCTTTGAAAAAAGGGTGGCTCAGCCTATTGCTCCTGATCTCCGTGGTGTGGTGTATGGGACTATCGCTCGCGAAGGTGGAGAGAAAGAGTACGCGCTACTCCTTGCCCTCTACCGCTCAGAGTCTCTCCATGAAGAAAAGAACCGCCTGCTTTCGGCACTCGGACAATTCAAAAGCAAGAAATTACTCCAGCAAACACTCGCTTTTACCATGACCAACGAGGTGCGCATGCAGGATCGCAACGGCGCTTTTGCAAGCGTGCTCGTCAATGTATATGGACGGACGCTTGGTTGGGAGTTCCTCAAAAAGAATTGGGACAAGATTGGTAAGGCGTATGGTGACGGCAACCACTTGCTCTCGAGACTCATTGGCGTACTGAGCCGCAACACAACACGTGAAGCTGCTGCTGATATCCGGACGTTCTTCAAGACGCATAGTGCTCCTGCAGCAGAACGCACGCTCGAACAGACGCTTGAGTATATCGAATCGAACGTTCGCTGGCTCGCGCGCGATGGTAAGAAAATAGCAGCATGGCTTGCCGATAAAAAATATGAATAAAAAGGTTCTTACTCGTTTCGGATTTGCAGCGTTCGTTCTTTTTGCTGGTTATATTGCGTACTCGCAGCAAGTGACTCCTCCTGCTGTAGTAGAGTTGGTCAAAAACACAGATCCGGTTGTGGCTGTTCGCCTTAAAGCACAAGCCAATCTTCTTGGTCAGGCATTTGTGGCAAAAAATTACGAGGCAATTGTTGCGGCAACCTATCCAAAAGTTGTTGAAATGCTTGGTGGAAAAGATGCGATGGCCGCATTTTTGAAAAAATCTGAGGACCCGACTGTTTCGGTCGTTTCCGTGACGATCGGGGAGCCATTCGCTATTGTCGAATCAAATGGCGAGCTGCAGGCTGTCGTTCCAGAAACTATCGTGCTTGCTGTGGAAGGCGGACGAACAACGCTCCAGTCTGAGATTATTGGTATTTCGGTGGATCAAGGCGAGACGTGGACTTTTATTGATGCCTCAAAGATTACTGATATTTCTGAGATTCGCTCGGTCAATCCGAATATAAGCTCGAGACTCGTACTCTCTCCAAAGGTGGAACCGGTGTTTGTTGGGAATTAAGCATCGAGTATTTCTGTGAAAAAAATGACTATTGCCGAATTTCGTCGGACGATTCTTTTCCATTATGATCAAGCCGGACGTCACAATTTGCCGTGGCGGAAGACACGCGACCCATACAAAATTCTGGTCTCTGAGATCATGCTTCAGCAGACGCAGGTTGACCGTGTGACCCCCAAATATCTCGCGTTCGTGAAGCGCTTCCCGAATGTGGCGTCACTGGCGGCTGCGCCGTTTGCGGAGGTTCTCGGTCTTTGGAGCGGACTTGGATACAATCGTCGGGCGCTTTTTCTGCATCGTGCAGCAAAGGCCGTCGTAGCGGATTTTGAAGGCACCATGCCGAAAGACCGTGAATCACTTCTGTCTTTGCCGGGCGTTGGTCCGTATACCGCAAGCGCCGTCGCGACTTTTGCGTATGATCACCCGCAGGTATTCATCGAGACCAATATTCGGTCGGTTTTTATCCATGCATTTTTCCCGAACGACGGTGCAGTCAGTGACCGTGACATTTTGGTATATATCGAGCGAGCTCTACCGGCGGATCATTTTCGGCAGTGGTATTGGGCGCTCATGGATTACGGCGCATACATCAAGAAAGCATTCGGGAATCCGAGCCGCAAGAGCGCGCATCACGCCAAGCAGAGTCCTTTTGAGGGGTCGTTACGCAAGATTCGCGGGGCGCTTATTCGAACCATAACCAAACGACGTCGAATGTCCCGAGAGGAACTTATCGCCACATGCGGTCAGGAGGAACGGGCTCGTGTCGAACTTGCGCTTTCTGGTCTTGAAAAGGACGGCCTTGTGCGCATAGATACGAAGGGTTTCGTCTCGGTTGCTGCGTAAACCCAGCCTGTGGTAGACTGCACCCATATGACGCATTATCACTCGACAACTCAAAAGAAGTTCGGACATGTCGATGTGGCTCTTCGTGTTTCTGTCGAGTGTGTCGTCGCAGTAACGACCGCTACTACCACCCAAAAGGGCGGTCATTTTTCCATATAACACTTTGTTGTATACGAAAAACCGCCCGTTCTCGGGCGGTTTTTCGTAAGACCATGCATGCGGATACGGTCCTCAGCCATGGTCTTGCGAAAAGCAAGACTGCATAGTTTTTCTTTCACAATGTAAATAGAACAAGGGTATGAAAAATCTAAAAGAAGTAGACATCCTCGATATCGATGATATTTTTGGGCTCAACGCCGGCCTTGGCGTTTAAACAACAGTGATGTCTTTTTGACGAAACATAATTCCCGTAGAGCACTATGCTGTACGGGAATTTTCTTGTGCTAATTTTTGTGAGCGCGCACCCACCACTGAGATGTATCTTCAAGATAGAACGAAGCAACGAAGCCGACCATGAGTATCGCGCTTAGTACGACGAAGCTCATCTGGAAAGGAAGGAGCGCAATCGCGAGTGCGCCGATGAGTGGCGCGAGTACGTATGCAAGCGGCCGAATGTCTGAGAAAAGCGCGAGGAGTCCTGGGTCTGAATCTTTTGCAACCTTAAAGAAATGGATTTCCGTCATTGCTTCGACTGTTGCCGCTCCGATACGAGAAAAGAGGAGTATGAGAGTAACTGTCGCGAAGCTTGGTGCTTGCACGAGAGCGAGTGTTCCTACGCTTGTTGCCATTATGAGAAAACCAATGACTGCGAGCTCCTTTTCACTACCAAGATAATCTGCAATCTTTCCGAGCGGATAGTCGAGTACAACGAATGCGAGAAGCATTACGAAAAAAATGATACCTATTTCATCCCATGAGAATCCGAGTTTTTGAGAGAGATAGATTGGTGTGTAAATCACCATCCAAGCATAGAAGAATTGAAGAACGAAATTCGCTGTAATAACATTTCTAAGTGATCGCTTCTCGAGCGTGTGTTTGAGTGCTGGTATGATGCGGCCGAAATCATAGTTTGCATCGCGGTAGGACTCTGTGCCGAAATGAATGAAGACGGCAAGGAGAATAAATAGCGCGAGACTCAGTGCATACATGCCTGTATATCCGGCAATATCGATAGCCCAGGCGGCTACCACGGGTCCCATGAGGACACCTAGGTTGCCGAGTAGGAGGAATGTACCACGCATCGTACCGCGGTTTTTCTTGGCGAAGAGGTGTTCAAAGAAAATGTTCAGTGAGAAGATGAGCACATTTGTACACAGAAGGTATGTGAAGATAGCGATCGCGTGCGGGATAGGACCTATCGGTGCGACGATCGCTACGAGCGACAGGGTATAGAGCGCCCCAAACAAGAAGAAAAACCGTCGATTGCCGATATGGCTGAGCATCGTTCCTGCACGCGAAAGCACAAGGATGCTCGCAAGCGCGCTTGCTGCATAGAGTGCGCCAACTACCGCAATACCGAGCGTGTTTTCGATATAGCTTGAGTTTGTATAGATCGTGATAGCGCCAAGGAAAGAAAAAAGCAGATTCGCGAAAAGCACTACGGTGCGCATGCTATTTCTTTTGATATTCATGACATATATTTTAGCAAGCTTTGCCTGCGATGTCATGCATCATGCGTATGATTTTATACTGCGAGCAATACCGGGATCACGAGTGGGCGCTTGGCCGTTTTCTGGAACAAGAACTTGGAAAGGTTGTCGCCGATTGTTCCGCGTAGTATTTCGAAGTTTACCGGCTGTTGCATTTCGTGTGCAGTCTCTTCGATCGATTGCTTCACAATCTGTCGAGCCTCGTGCAAGAGCTCCTGCGATTCTTTGAGGTATACGAATCCGCGTGAAATGATATCAGGAGATTTTTTGAGCTTACCTGAACGCTGATCGATGGTCGCAACGATGACGAACATACCATCTTGCGCGAGCATCTGGCGGTCACGAATGACCACTTCCTGTTCATCGCCGACCGTGAATCCATCCACCATCATGAGGCCGCTCGCTGCTTTTTCTTTGCGGAGCGTCATCTTCTGTCCATCAGCACTGATTTCAATAATCGAACCATTGTCTGGTACTACGATGTTTGAGTCTGCGAGGCCGAGTTCGAGCGCGAGGCGGCGGTGTGACTGGAGCATATAGTGCGAACCGTGAATCGGGATAAAGAACTTCTCGTTTACTTTGCGATGGAGCCACTTGATGTCTTCTTTGTTTCCGTGTCCGGTTGCATGCACGTAGTCCTCGCCGCTTGTACGGTAGGTAACGATATTCACTCCTTGGCGGGCAAGTCCGTCTTTCATCTTTGCTACCTGGACTTCGTTGCCGGGAACGATCGATGCCGAAAGAATGATCGTGTCATTTTTCTTGAGCGTGAATTTCTTGTGTGTCTTCTGTGCTGCGCGGTTGAGTGCGGCAAATTCTTCTCCTTGCGCGCCAGTCATGAGAATGATGTTGCGGTCAGGCGGGTAGTTGTCGATATCTTCGATCGCGATGAGAGTTTCTTTCTTAGGTTTCAAGAGTCCGGCTTCGATAGAAACTTCCATGTTGGTCTTCATCGAACGTCCTTCGAGCACGACTTTCTTGCCGAGCTCTTCCGCGATTTCAATGATCTTGATGAGGCGGGTGATATGCGAGGCAAACGCGGCGATAATGAGGCGCCCACCCTTGTTGGCGCGGATCAGGCGGTCGAGTCCCTGGTGCACGCGGATTTCTGGAAGCGCAAATCCTTCGTTTTCGACGTTGGTCGAATCCGTCATAAGGAGAAGCGTTTTGTTTTTGTCGAAGATGGAGTACTCCTTTTCTTCGTCGTCACTAACGATACCGTCTACCTGGTCGAGTTTGTAGTCTCCTGGGTTTACGATCCATCCATGGGGAGTTTCAAGAATAATACCCATCGAATCAGGCACCGTGTGTGTTACGCCGAAGAATTTTACGCGCATCTTTCCAGTCGTAATAACCTCGTCGTGTTCGACGACGATAGCATTGAGCGGCGGAAGGTGCGGGAATTCTGTTTGGCGCTTCTTCATAAGAAGCACGGTGAGGTTGCGAGAGTATACTGGTGGATTTCCAATACGTGCGAGCACAAGCGGAAGTCCTCCGATGTGGTCAAGGTGTCCGTGCGTGATGAAGACGGCGCGGATTTTGTCCTTGCGCTCTTCAAGGTATGTTGTGTTTGGAATGATGTAGTCGATACCTGGTGTTGAATCTCCCGCAAACTGCATTCCTGCATCGATGACGATGATATCATCCTTGGTTTCGATTGCGGTGAGGTTCTTACCCACCTCTTCTACTCCACCGAGCGGAATGATGCGGTAGACACCTTCCTCAGGTGGTGGGATTATTGGTCCGGTACGTTTCTTAGGAGCTGGTTCGCGATGTCCTCCAATCGAGTCTGGGTGCGACGGTGCCTTACCACGACGTTTGTGCTCGGGGTATTGGTATGAAGGGCGGGAAGAGGAGTGACGAGCTGGCTGTCCTGCAGGAACTTGCCCTGGTGCGCCTTGTGGAGCATTAGGGAACCCTCCGCGGCCATGACGGTTGCGTCCTCCACGGTGATGTGGACGGCGCTGTCCTCCTGCTCCGTGCTCGCGAGGAGCTCCTGGTGTCTGGGCGAGAGGTGTCCCTCCCGCTACTGGTGCTGCGTGTGGTGCTCCGGCTGAGACAACACCTTCTGTTGCACGATCGATAGCACTCGAAAGGTTTGATCGAGGGATATCGTTCTTAAGCGACTGAAGAATTGCGCCGAGCGGTGATTTTGGTTTCTGAGATCGTGGCATGTATGTGTACTATCTGTGTAGTTATGCTTTTAATAATGTTGTATAAAATGAGGTGCTTATTTCTTTGCGAATATTTTCCAAACACGGTCTGTTGCGAGGTACCATGACGAAAGTCCGTTGAAGCGGTCTTCAGGGGTATCTATGTTTCCGAGAGATATTTCAGGAAGGTGAGCTCGGGTAACATAAATATATGAAGGAGAGTACACGAACACGGCAGGCATGTCGGAAGAAATTTCTTTTTCAAATGCGCTATAGACCGTGGATTCTTTTGCGGGGTCGAGTGTTGTTAATCCTTGCTCAAGCAGCTTGTCTGCTTTTGAATTGGCGTAGCTTGAGATGTTTAATCCCGGATCAGTTCTCTGTGATGAGTGCCAGAATGCGTACAAGTCTGATTGGTTTGTTACTACTTCGCCGAAGAACAATGCTTGAAACTTGCGTGGGCGGATGATGTCTTGGTTTAAGCTACCGGTCTCGTAGACTTTTTCGATAGCTTCAATTCCTGCTGCGCGGAGATCTTTTACAATGAGATCTACGGCTTGCTTCAATTCAGGAGTATCGTTTGTCGCTATTTCAAAACTCAGGCGATCTGTTTGTTTTTTGGCAACCACTTTTTCATAGATACCGTCTTCTCCGAGTTTCCAACCGTCTTTTTCAAGAAGTTTTTTGGCTTCAGCTGTTTGTGCTCCGTTTGCTCTAGTAGCTGCGCCTTCTTCTGTCATGCTTGTTCCGGAAGGTATTGGGCCGTCTTCAACGGTACCGTATCCATACAGCACTTGTGCGACAACCGCCTCTTTGTCGAGAGCGAGATCGATGGCCGTTCGAACGTTTTTACTCGTGAATATTTTTGCCTGTGCTTGATTGAAGAACAATCCAAAAACGCGGGGAAGCGGAGCGGTGAGTATCTGAGCACCTTCTGTTCGAAGCGCTTCTGCGCTCTTTGGATCGATACCTCCAAGTGTATCGATATCTTTCTTTGTGTATGCGGCGACAAGCGCTTCTTCTGATGCATAAAAATGAACCTCTATGGAGTCGATTAGCGGCGAAGAATCATTTTTTGAGCGCACTGCGGTAAGTGTATATGCCTGAGGTATTCCGGACGAGTTCTCGGTAACCTTGTCTACTTTGTAGGCCCCGTCTCCAATGGCGTGCTTCCCATTGTAGTCGCTGTATGCCCAGACATTGTACTCGATATTCTCCCAGATATGTTTCGGAAGAATTCCAAGCGTTGTGTTTGCAAGGAATGGCGCGAACGGCTGTTTGAGTGTGAACGTAACCGTATGCTCGTCGGGAGCTTTTACGAGTACTCCTTCCCAAGCAACGCGCTCGGCGCTCTTGAGTGTTGCGTCTTGCGCGCTCTTGACGGTGAATACAACGTCGCTTGAGGTCAAGGGTGTTCCATCGTGGAACTTGGTTTCGCGTAATGTAAACGTGTAGGTCAATCCGTCATTTGAGACGGTGTACGATTCTGCGAGGTCAGGTACGATAGCTCCTTTTGCGTCTTTCTTCATCAGGCCGCGATAGACAAGCGCTGTCAGATCACGATCGGCATCGCTCGTAGCAAGAAGTGGGTTTATGAAGCGGGGTGTACCCACGACACCTTCACGCAGCGTACCACCTTCGATAGGGACTGGCACGAGGAAGTACTGATTGATCCGATTGAGAAGCAAAATTACCGCTATCGCTCCGATTGTAATCGTAGCGATAAATACGAGACGTTCAAGTGGCGAGAATGCGCCGAGAGCACGGACGACTTCCTGTTTGAGTCCGCGCGGCGAAGCTTGGATAGTAGAATGTTCTTCCATAAAAGGGGAGGAGAGAGCGCACGATAAGGACCTTTACTAGTAGTGAGGCACGAAGATACGTGCACAAGAGCAATATTTCGGCAATAATCCGAAAAGTGTCGACTAGAAAACTATTGCGAGAACGCACAGTGTCGCGAACACGATACCAAGTACGATAGTAGCTATGAAGAGGAATTTCTCGAAGCCGCGCTTCGTGCGGAAATTCTGCATGCTGTCTGAGCCGCCAAAAGAGCCGCCGATACCTGCGGTGGATGGCTGGAGGAGCACTGCGGTGACTATGAGGATGGCTACTACGATCTGCGCCGTTGGCAGAATGTGTGGCAGAAGTGAACGTAACATTGCTTGAGGAGTATCCCATATATGGGTATAAAATGCAATATGGCTGGGGTAGAGGCTTGTAAAATAAGGGTATTTTGAACTGTTTGCGTCCGCGTGGCAAGAATGGCTGGGTGGTTAAGGTTATTGACAAATGTACTGCAATATGCTATGATATATATCGATAGTTTTTTGACATAGCGGATTGTTTTTTGTTAAGACCGCCTTGATTCCTAGGTCTTAGGAGGTAGGGCCGTCTTAACAAAATGACGTATATATGCAAACACTCGAAAAAATAAAACCAAAGAATTTTCAGCATTCTTTGCTTGTTACAAGCTCCTTCGGAAACTCTGAGGTAGAGCAAATTGTGGGGAAAATTATTTCCTTACAAAAATCGCTTAATCCTGAAGACTGGACGGCGTTTACAGCGGCTCAGTATTTGGCACATTCGTCCCCGATAGCGGACGAGAAATATTATTTCGGCTTCCTTATTCATGGGGGAAAGGCCGGAATGTATGAACTCCCTTCAGGTCTTCTAAAGATCGAAGGTGAAGACGAGAACCAGACAATAATCGTCACTGACGATTTAATATCAAGAATAGAGAGGTTCGCCTCAATCGATTAAATTTCAGTTTTCTAAAAAAGCAAAAGCCCATCCAATTAATCGGATGGGCTTTTTCTATTGCCCCAGCAAGCCTGGGCATGCGTCCTTCAACGTTGTATACTTGTAAACATAATCTTTATGGAGAAATCTCCCGAGAAAAAGGGTAAGTCCTCGAAACCTAAAAGTCCTGAGGAGATTGCCAAGAAAGAGCTCAAAAGAATCCAGAAGATTCTTGCGGCCTATGAGTCCTCAAAACGCGGAGGGGACCTTTCATATGGAGAGCAGCGCACGCTTGTGGCTAAGCTCGTGGGGAAAGATACAAATGCTTTCCTGAAGCGGATGGCGGATCTTGGTGTGGATATCAATCCTGCCGATTTTACTTACGACTACCTTTCGCAAAAAGTACAGGAAAAGCTCGGCCTCACTCCAGCGACGCCTACTACGCCTGGGACGTCTGTGGCAACTCCCCCCGCTCCCAGAGCTCCCAGGGCTCCCAGAGTTCCTGCCGCTTCTCTTGAAACACCGGAGTCTCTCGGAAAAGGAATCGAGGCAGCTATGCCTAATGCTACCTTTTCTGGAACCATGACGGGTGATGTCTATGATGCCACGTTCCGCATCGGAGGCTCGGTGTTTACTATCCATGAAGATTCAAGCGGTAGGAATATTTCTTCGCAGATAGACCATAAGGATATCCTCCCTGCTCATTTTGAGAGCTTGCGAAGCGGGCATGACGATACGCTCGTGGC
>CAIQBF010000039.1 GCA_903869975.1 uncultured bacterium
CGCATTCTTGGCCTCGCCAAGCTTCTCGATGTTACCTCGTGCAATAACGAAAAGAAATCCTGAGTAGAGAAGCATGATCACAACGACAGGAGTAAGAAGCAGCACCATCCCCTGCAATACTTTCTGTATGAAAGTCGGCAGATCGCTCGTACCCTTAAGCGGGTTCGGTACCTGGAACGGAATACTGAGATTCCCAGTCTTGGTGCCCGATGGTGGATTCGGCGGAACCGTATCAGCCACGAGAGCTGTCGGAACAAGCATACTCGCCCCGGCAACCATGGTCATAAACATTCCGAGAACAACTGAGAATAGTGCAGCTTTTTTCATATAGTAAGTAGTATAGCAGTTCAATATAAGGACTGTTAATAAAATGTCGGGAAAACACTCGTATCAATATTGAGTGAGACAAGGACGAATTTCACGATAATCCATGCCGCCATCGCAACAACGAGTCCGGTAACTGCTTTCGTAATCATGCCTTTTGCTTGCGTGACTTTTTCACTTGAGCCTCCCGATGTAAGAATCAGGACTCCTGCCCACGTAAGCGTAATAATCAGAATTATCGGAGCAACAAGGAACAGAAGGAAATCGATCATCCGAGAAATGAGCGCGATAGCTTGCGCGAAATCACATGCCTGCACACCGCTTGGATCATACACATCAACATTTTTTGAGTCATATCCGGCTTCACCGATACCCGGCTTTGCCTTGATGAGCGGACCCATTCTTCCACACTGCACGAGACTGCGGAAATCAAACGCTATTCCAGCAACAGAACCAGAATCAACCATCGTCTGTACCACTGGCGCCTTAATAGGAGTTCGCGCTGTCAGGAAACTGTACGCGTTCGTATACGTTACAGTGGTGCCGTTTGGTCGAGTACCATACAGCGCATACGCATATGCCGTATCGGGAGTAAGCCCCGTTAGGTCTGCCGTGTACTCAGTTCCTGAGCTCCCTACCACAAGCGGTGCCGTCTTCGTCATATGTTCCGAATCGAGTCCGTATTTAAGTACGAGAGAATGCACACCAAGAGAAGCCCTGACACCGATTTTCGCTGTCGTATCAGTCACGCTGATAACATACGGACGAACGTCTACGTTGGTCGTACTAAACGTTTGCAGTGGCGTCAGCGGAGTATTTATAGCATCCCCTCTTGAAGCATAAATATTATACAGACTGCTTGGAAACAGATTGGTGAGTTTGAGTTTAAAATTGCCGTCACGATCGACAGAAGCTGGAATTGGCGGATCGAATACACCAAGTGTCGTCTTATCGAGCATGATCTTCACGGTCGTCCCCGCAGGAACATGTCCCATAATAAGCGCAGTGGTCGATGCTATTTCAACCACTGAAAGGTACACGCTGTTATTTGTCGGCTTCACATTTGTAATAAAATACGCCTCACCCTGGAGTCGTACATCGCTATTACCCTGACTATCAGGAAGACGCAAGGTTCCATTGATCACATAAAAATATTTTGTATCTTTCGTGAGACCGCTGATATTTACCGAGAAAAAGCTATCATTAAAAAGCACCGGCAGCTTGTTCAAAAGACGCTTCGAATCGGTACCGTACGAAAGAGTGATGTCGGTCAGATCATCACCGTGCATGAGTGTTCCGCTTATCGAGGCGGTAGTATCGGTGATCGTCGTCGTGTTTACCACAGCCGACGGCGTGTCTGCGAGCACGGGTGCTGCCTGAACAGACCCAACCATATATCCAAACACTGCCACCACGGCAAGAATTCCTAGTGCACGGAACTGTTTTTTCAAAAAGAGAAAGCGATGGTTCATAAAATTAAATTGTAGTAGTAATAGCTTGAAGCTGTGCTGAGGCCTTGGACAGAGCATCCGCTGTTCCAAGCGTCGACGAACTAATGTCGCTAATAAGCGTACTGAATATCTGTCCGCTCTTCACTGGATTCGGATCAAGCCACGGACGCTGCACGAGCGCTGCGTCATAGAAGAACCCGAGATATGGATCATCCGCCGGCTTCTTTGCGAGCACGTCACGGCGTACTGGCATGAGTGAAAGCGTAGAGCCAAGCGTCGTCGCGATACTCGCCTCAGACACAGCGTTTGCAAGCAGCGTTGTTGCTGTGAACGAAAGCAGCTGATCAGGCGCTAATTTTGGGATCGCGAGGCCGTACATGCGGCCAGTTGTAATCGAAGGACCAGTAGGTGCTTGTGGGGGAAAGGCAACGCCAAAATTAAGATTGGGATTGAGTCTGCGGATCATCGGAAGCTCGCTTGTTGAACCGAAATAAAACGCGAGATTGCTCTCGATAAACTGATCCCGATCAAGCCCCACTCCTCCATTCCACGTATACGTCTCTTTTACGGGATCAGAAAAACTCATATAAAAATTGGTTGCTTCAATAGCAGCCGTACTCTCGCTTACGCTCCCCGTAGAGCCGAAACGCACCGCGAGTCGAGTACTCGAACCCGCCGTTATAAACGGACTGCCGTTTTGAATGAAGAGCAACGCGAGAATGTCTTTCGGATGTTGAATATTCTTGTATGCGCCAAGTGCCGCTCCTTCTTGCGTGAGCGTCAGGTCGCTGCGTTTTTTTGCAAAGAGCGTAGCCTGCGCAGTAAAATCCTTCCAATTTCTCGGCGGCTGAGAGAAGCCAGCGCTCTCAAGCATGTCACGGTTGTAATACATGATAAGCGGATCACTCGCCCACGGAATAGCGATAACGCCGTCGCTTACGGCGAAAATATTGGATCCAGTCGTAAACGTAGACTGAAATGTCTGCGCCGGAAGCGACGCGTATGTGATATGCGAAAGTTTGTTGCCAAGACGCCAAATCAGACTGTCAGGCAAAAGCACGAGATCAGGAGAAGCGCCTATCGCAAGCGCTTCGACAAACTCGGCATCGAAGGTCGCCGCATCTTTTTGCACATACTGAATACGAACCTTCTCATTGGTCTCATTGAATTTCGAAATAAACGGCGTAATCGCTTGCGTATCAAACGTACCCCAGACAGTAGCGGTGCCTTGCACATCGGTTGCCGTAGTCGAAGAACCAAGATCGAGGATGCCGGAAAAAACCAGCATGCCGATAACGGCACCGGCAACGAATATTCCAATAAAGATGAGTTTGAAGTTAGACATGAAGCGTAGTGCTTATGCTCGCACAAATATCATACCATACTGAACATCACCTGTTTCAATATCACGCTCTTTTGTAAATCCGTGACGTCGAAAAAGTGCGTGCGCAGATTCAGGAGAAACCTTATGACTCTGCGCCGGACCATATCCGTGTGTGTCACGCCAGTCGATAAGGAGTACTTTGCCGCCCGGCTTCACGAGACGCTTCACCTCTTGTACGAATAGGTCACGATCATGCACTTGAAAAAGTATATTTGCGGCGATTGCACGATCGAGACTTGCGTCTGCAAGCGGTACGCCTGAGAGACGCGCGAGATCCCCCCAAAGCGCATGAATGTTACCGAACCCAGACGAGCGCGCCTCTGAAACAAGGCGCGAGAGCATACCTTTCTCAACATCAATAGCAAAAAGTCGCCCACCTTCGAGTCTCCGCGCAGCAGCAAGTGAAAAATGCCCAGCACCAGAACCCAAGTCTCCAACATCCTGCGCGCCATACACGCCGAACTGCTTGAGCGCATCATGCGGGTCGAGAAATTTCATATAAAACAGTATACCAATTAATATTTTTTCATTCCAGAGATACTCACTCTAGAGCTAGACAAAACCATACATTTTAGGTAGTTTGAATGAAACTTTTAAAAAACAACAACTATGTGCACACTACTTCTTTTTTCCGTACCCAGCTGTCCAACAGGGATGTGGGTCGCGCTTGGCCTCAGCTTTATAGGCATTTTACTATTTCTCGTCGTAAAATTTCGACCGATTAACAATGTGGACAACTGCGAGGAAACCCTCGTTAGAAAATATTCACATATTGATATGAATGGTGAAATAAGTCATTATTTTGAAATGGACAGCGGGAAGAAGCTATTGGTTCAAAAAAAATGGTTCGACACCGCCCAAGAAAAATCAAGAGAACTCTACCATTTTCAGATCATTGGGCCGCACAAACTGGTCAATGGAGCCCAGGGCTACCATGTATATATAATAGAAAAAACTCAGCCAACCAAGTAACACGTGCTCTAAAAACAAAAATCGCAGACTATTCAACAGTCTGCGATTTTTATTTTAAAGGCTAGACCATGCTTGACAAAAAAGTCAATAGTTGATATAATTAGAAAGTACCTTTAAAAATAACGGTCATGATTCCACACACATTGAGCGAAGTGTTCGCAAAAATAATCATTGGAGGAATAGTCCTCGCAGTAATATGGATAATAAAAATTATTATTCCGGACGGGGAAAACGAATTCAAATCAAACTAAGTATCGAAATCATTTCGATACTCTAAAGCCCACCAGAACATCGGTGTGCTTTTTTTATTACCAAAAAAACAAAAACCCGGAACGTGTCCGGATTTTTGATAATATTTTTATTTTTACAAACACGTAATCGAAGCCACCTTGTCCCCTGCGCGCATTTTCATGATCGTGACTCCCTGCGTCTGACGGCCGAGATTCGATACTGATTCAAGCGCCGTGCGGATGACCTGGCCTTTCTGACTCATCGCAATGAGCTCTTCTTCGTCCGTAATGACCTTTGCCATAATGAGGTCGCCAGTCTTAGGTGTAACCTTCGCCGTCTTGATACCTGAACCACCGCGTTTCTGGATTTTATATTCCTTGAGTTTCGTTTTCTTACCGAGACCGTTTGCGCTCATCACGAGAAGCGATGCAGTATCACGAGTTTCTTTCTTGACGATATCGAAGCCGACGATCAGGTCTCCCTTACCGAGCTTCATCGCGCGTACTCCTCCAGCAGTACGTCCCATTTCGCGGACGTCGCTCTCTTTGAAGCGCACACTCTGACCCTTTGCAGTAGCAAGCATGATCTCATCGCCTTTCTCTACGAGGTTTGCTCCGCGAAGCGAGTCGTCCTTGTCGAGATTGATTGCGATAAGGCCACTGCGACGAACATCGGCAAATTGCTTGGCATTCATTTTCTTTCCCGTACCGTTTTCGGTCATAAGGAAGAGCGACTGCTCCTTGCCCTTTTCAAGCTTTGAAACCGGAAGGATAGACATGACGCGCTCGCCTTCTGCAAGCGAAATGAAGTTCATGACGCTCTTGCCCTTGGTCGCACGCTTGCCTTCGGGGATTTCATACATCTTGATCTGGTATGCCTTGCCGAGGTTCGTAAAGAAGAGCAAGTCATCGTGCGTGTTTGCAGAGAGCAACATAGTCACAAAATCTTCCTCCTTGGTTTCAAGGTCAACAACGCCCACGCCTCCACGACGCTGCGAGCGGTATTCTGTCGGATCAGTACGCTTCACGTAGCCGCCAGCCGTAAATACAAGCATCGATTCCTTTTCTGGAATAAGGTCCTCGTCCGTGATCTCCTTAACGCCGCCCTTGATGACGCGTGTCTTACGAGCATCGCCGTACTTGTCTTTCATCTCGCCAAGCTCTTTTGCAATCACCGCAAGCATGCGCTTAGGAGAGCTCAGGATAGCTTTAAGCTCTGCGATAAGATCCTGCTTTTCTTTGAGCTCCTGTTCTACCTGCTTGCGCTCAAGGCCAGCAAGTTTCTGCAAGCGCATTTCAAGAATAGCCACCGCCTGAAGATCGGAGAATTTAAACTCCTTCATGAGGTTGAATTTTGCAATCGCTGAATCTTTCGATCCGCGAATCACCGTGATGACACGATCGATATGATCGAGTGCTTTCTTGAGACCGAGCAAGATATGCTCGCGCTCTTCGGCGCGGCGGAGATCGTAGGCGGTGCGACGCTTCACGACTTCCTTACGGTGTTTGATGAACTCAACGAGAATTCCCTTGAGTGAAAGTGTCTGCGGCACACCATCGACGAGAGCGACCATGTTGAAGTGGAACGCCTGTTCGAGCTGCGTGTGGCGGTAGAGATAGTTCAATACTTTCTGTGGGAATACTCCCTGTTTGAGATCAATCACGACGCGAATGTCTTTGGATGATTCGTCGCGAAGACCCTTGATGCCTTCGATCTTCTTTTCCTGCGCGAGTTCGGCGATAGCTTGAATGAGGTTGGATTTGTTGACGCGGTACGGAATGCTCGTGATGATGATCTGCGAAACACCCGCTTTCTGCTCGACGATCTCGGCTTCTCCACGGCATACAACACCACCGCGTCCGCTTGAGTACGCGTGCTGCATGTCTTTCGTGCCATACACAAGACCGCCAGTCGGAAAATCCGGACCTTTAACGAACTGCATGAGATCTTCAGTTGTCGCCTCTTCGTTCTCCATAAGGTGAAGCGTCGCATCAACGATCTCGTGCAAATTGTGCGGTGCGATGTTCGTCGCCATACCGACGGCGATACCGAGCGTTCCATTGAGCAGAAGGTTTGGCACAGCAGCCGGAAGCACGATCGGCTCCTTCATGGTTGCGTCGTAGTTTGGACGGAAATCTACCGTCTCTTTTTCGAGGTCTTTGAGAAGATCGCTTGCGAGCTTCGACATCTTGGCTTCTGTATAACGCATAGCAGCCGCGTTGTCGCCGTCGATCGATCCGAAGTTACCCTGGCCGATGATAAGCGGATAGCGAAGCGAGAATTCCTGCGCCATACCCACCATAGAGTCATACACGGCAGTATCTCCGTGCGGATGGTATTTACCAAGCACATCTCCCACAACCGCAGCAGACTTCTTGGTCTTTGCGCTCGAGGTAAGACCCATCTCATTCATCGCGTAGAGAATACGGCGGTGTACTGGCTTGAGACCGTCGCGGACATCAGGAAGAGCACGAGCCGTAATAACGGACATCGCGTAGCTGATGTATGACGTACGCATCTCGTTTGAAATGCCGATCGGCACTACAGAAACGTGTGGAACGATGGGAGCGTCGGCTGCTGCTTTAGGATCAATTTTCTTAGCCATGTGGAGAGAAATATATCACAGATTGAATGTTTTTGAAAAACCGCCAAAAATATCTTTTACAAAAGAATTTCCACTTGTCCGAAATCCAGTCGAGAATGTAGCAAACCAGATCGTCAAAAGAATCGGTGCCGCAACAGCAATACTCACGAGCAAAATCCGCTCGCGCACATGCTGCGGTTTCTGGCGGAGTTTTGCGATCTTGGAATGAATCGACATGTTAGTTTACGGCAAGCACGATAACCTCGCCTTCCTTTGCCTCGATCTCCTTGCGGCGGATCGTGAGCTTGTCGAGCGGCTCGACTTTCTCCTCGCCGGATTCCTTGAGGAATGTCTTGAGTGCGTCAGGAAGACGTCCGTCGCCGTAGTCCATAGGAATGATGATCTTGGCCTCGGTTGCAACAGCCAGCTTGTTTGCAAGCGCTGGTGTAAGCACGCCCTCGCCGCCAATTGGCACAAAAAGGATATCGCAGTTGTTGAGCACTTCCATTTCGCCCGCGAGAAGCTGCTTGTCGATAGGACCCGCGAAGCCAAGCTTCGTGTCTTCAAAGATGAGTGAGTACACCGCAGTGTTATACTCCTGTCCGTCGAGAGTGGTCGTCGTCCCCTTTCCTTGTACAACGACGCCTGAGTGCTCGTATTCGCCGGGACCTGATACGCAAAATGGAACAGCAGCGCCGAGCGTCACGCGATCGAAGCCGTTGTAATCAGGATGATTGGTAGTCGAGACAGCAAGCACTGAGCCGAAACGTGCGGCGTCTTTGCCGTTTTTGCCATCCTTTGAAGGCGGATTGATCGCAATGACCGTATCGCCCTGGGCGATCTTGAAAAATTGGTTGCCGTAGTACGTGATAATCATGCGGGTACTATACTAGATTTGCGGCAAGAAAAAAAGCAGGCACAACGAAATTGTTGCGCCTGCTTGTATGAATTAATTGAGCAGAGAATATTTAAATCCTCTGATTCGTATGCGCCCGATACTCTTCGCGAGATCATAGGTATATGCTCGAATTTCTCCAGCACAACCATCTTGCTCAAGTATGTGGATGTTTCCAAACCACATGTCTTTTTCTTTTGGATGAGAGCCCGCCATAGTGAAGCGGACCTTTACTTTCTTTGATACTTCGCCCAATCGAACGAAGATGTCTACCTCACGAAAATCCATCACAGAATTCATGAAATTAAATTTTCCTGGACCGTTCAGGATGACCACCTCTCCTTGAGGCAGTAATTTTTCATTTGCCATAAAGCATATTTTATAAATGTACTCAATACGAGACCACCTGGTCTCAACGGAAACACCTGTTTCCTTATCTAATATATTATATCACATATATTTGATATGCGTCAAGTAGCCAAAACATCATATATATAGTACTATCACCGCATTACCAGTCGGACCCGGTCATGTGACCGGAACCCTCTTGAAGATTAACCCTCCGGGTATACCTGGAAACCTTCTTGAGTACTCCGCATTTAGGCGGATTTTTTTATACCCAACATGGCAAAAAAGACAGTAGCAGCAGAGCCAGTTGTCGTAGAAGAGCGTATTCTCTCTGAGATCCACGCCCTCCTCGACAAAGGCACGACTCCCCTCGCTGTCGAGAAGCTGATCGAAGGACCAGTTATCGGCATTGAGAAAGCTTCCGTATATATTGACCTCGGACCATACGGTACGGGTATCATCTACGGTCGCGAATATCGCAACGCACGCGAGATCATCAAGAAGATGAACATCGGCGACGTTGTAAAGGCAAAGATCGTCGAAACAGAAAACGAAGACGGCTATGTTGAGCTCTCCCTCAAGGAGGCAAAACAGGCTCTCATCTGGAGCGAAGCTGAAAAGGCTATCAAAGAGCGCGCAATCTTCGACCTCGCGGTCAAGGATGCAAACAAGGGCGGACTCATTATCGAATGGCAAGGTATCGCAGGATTCCTTCCTGCTTCACAGCTTAAACCCGACCACTACCCTCGTGTCGAAGACTCTGACAAGGACAAAATCCTCAAAGAGCTCAAGAAACTCGTGGGCAAGCGTCTCAATGTCACTATCGTATCCGCACTTCCAAAAGACGGAAAACTCATCTTCAGCGAGAAGGAATCTTCAAGCGATGAGCGTCAGGCAGTCGTGGGCAAGTATGCTATGGGCGATGAGCTCGAGACTACCGTTGCTGGTATCGTAGACTTCGGCGTGTTCCTCAAAGTCGAGGAAGGTCTTGAAGGTCTCGTACACATCAGCGAGCTCGACTGGGGTCTCGTGGAAGATCCACGCCAGCTCTACAAGGTTGGTGACAAGGTAAAGGCGAAGATCATCGACATCAAGGATGGCAAGATCTCGCTCTCTATCAAGGCTCTCAAAGAGAACCCATGGAAAGAGTTTGAAGGCAAATTGAAGAAGGGCGACATCATCAAGGGTGTTGTTATCAAATTCAACAAGCACGGAGCACTCGTATCCATCAAGCAGGGCGTCGCAGGACTTGTCCACCATTCAAACTTCGGCTCGGAGGCAAAACTCCGCGAGAAGCTCGAACTCGGCAAGACCTACACGTTCCAGATCACGCTTTTCGATCCAAAGGATCAGCGCATGACACTGTCATGGCTCGAAGAGAAGAAGGCGTAAGCTATACTCTCAAAAAGACCCCGCTCATACGAGCGGGGTCTTTTTGCATCTACTCAAAACCATACCTATGTGGTAATGTTTTTGAGACAAAATATTCCTTAAAACTCAAAACCGTCCCATATGAGACAATTAAGAATAACCAACCAGGTCACGAATCGTGATTCTCGTGCCGTTGACACGTATCTACGGGAAATTAGCAAGATACCATTGCTTGAACCCGAAGAAGAACCCCTACTTGCTGCACGTATCCAACAAGGAGATGTACTGGCGCTAGAAAAACTCACAAAAGCGAACCTTAGATTTGTAGTTTCCGTTGCCAAACAATACCAGAATCAAGGACTTGAATTCGAAGATCTTATCAACGAAGGAAACCTCGGACTTATCAAAGCCGCAAGACTCTTCGACCCAAGCAGAGGATTTAAATTCATCTCGTATGCTGTTTGGTGGATCAGGCAGTCTATCCTTGCAGGCCTCGCAGAGAGAGCACGCATGGTACGGATTCCGCAAAACAAAATTGCTTTCTATGGGCAAGCAGTAAAAGCGCTGACATCTTTTGAGCAAAAAATGGAGCGTGAACCGTCGACGTACGAGCTCGCCCAAATACTCAACGAGAAGGATCGAGAAATTGAGGAAGCACTCGCTAGTCGAATTCGACACACGTCACTTGATGTGAATGTCGAAAATACCGACATCCCCCTTGTGGAGGTTTTGCCCTCAAATGAAAAGAAGCCGGATGAAACACTTCGC
>CAIQBF010000040.1 GCA_903869975.1 uncultured bacterium
GCCTGCGACGACTGATTGATCCATGAGTACAGATTTTATTTTCCCGCGCGGTTTTTTGAGGAGGCGCTCTGCGAATATCGTATACGTAAAATGTTCGTGCAATGGTTCTGGTCCGAGGCCTGCAAGGTGTTTTGTATCAGAGGATTCGCTTGTAACCAGCAGTGTCACTTTTGCAAAGCGACGTACATCGGAAAGCACGAGCTGCTTACCGTTTGTAAAAGTAATAACAAAATGAATGAACGCATTAAACGGATCGCGAAGCGCGTCATTCGTTTCGGTTGAGGCAGGGGACCAGGTATTCGTTTCGGTGTCGTGCTCATAGTTTCCGTACATGACATATCCGGTCATTTTCATGTGAATGAGAATGGTTTTCTTGTTGGAAAGATGTACGAGAATATTTTTTGCTCTCCGTTCAACGGAAACGATTTTCGCTCCGCGCACGCTCTCGCGGAAGGATTCAAAAAAAGGAAGGTATTTTATCGTGTCGCGATAGTCCGGCCGCGAGATATTTTCGCGCGCAAGATCTGTCCAGGTGTCACGTATCGATAAACCGACTATGGTTCTTTGCATGCCATCGACCGTAGTCTGTACTTCAGGAAGTTCGGGCATAGGGTCGTGCGATTATTTTCCGCCGAGTATTTTGAGCGCCTCTTTGATACGAGCGTTCGTGCCGACGATGTTGTCAGGGATTTCTTTGAGTGTGTCGCGGGCTTCGTTGGGTGAGTAGCCGAGTGACTTGAGTGCTTCGACGACGTCGCTTTCGCTGCGGAGCGAGCCGGGGCCTTCTTTTATGGTTACGTGCGCACGCAGCTTGTCTCGGAGTTCGAGTACTACCTTTTCGGCTGTTTTTCTGCCGATGCCGGAAACTTTTGTAAGGTAGCTCGTGTCTCCTGTGCCGATAGCTTGCTTGAGTGTCTCGACGGAGGTCTGCCCAAGGATTCCAAGCGCGCCCTTTGGACCAATGCCTGAGACGGAAATGAGCATTTCAAAAAAACCTTTTTCTTCGCTTGAAATAAACCCATACAGGTCAAGAGCGTCTTCGCGGACGGCAAGGTAGGTGGAGAGGGAAGCTTCGATACCTTCGCGCAGTCCCGCAAGCGTGTCTGTCGAGCAGAAAACTTTGTAACCGATACCCTGTACATCGAGCACGATGTATTTTTCCGTAATTTCGATGATGGTACCGCGAAGGTGTGAAATCATGGAAGCAGTATACGGTATCTGTGATGAAGTATAAAGGCATCCTGAAAACTAGACATGAGCACTCGAAAGGCAACGCTGTCTGGCCCGCTGGCCAGCAGCGCCGCTCGGCCGCTCATCGCGGCCTGCGCGAGGCCTTTCTCGACTCATGTCTAGTTTTCAGGATGCCTGTATCATTTGCAAAATATAGGATTTCTGGTATAGTTTCCTGACCTTATCACCAGCTTGTGTCTCAGGCCTGATGAGAAATCTTTAAGTCAATATCTATTCATAATCGTATTCATATCGTATGCCAATCACCAGTTCAGCAAAAAAGGCCATCCGTGTAAGCGCTCGCAAGAAGCTTGTTAACGATCGCCGCACTCGTGCAATGAAAGACACCGTCAAGAAGCTCGAAAAGGCAGTTAAAACTGGAAAGAAAGACGAAGCGGTCAAAATGCTTCCTGAAGTATTCGCCGCTGTCGACAAAGCAGCTAAGCGTGGGGTTATCAAGAAGAACACCGCTAGCCGCAAGAAGTCCCGCCTTTCTCGCCTCGTAAAATAAGCTTAAAAGTCCCGCCTTGGCGGGACTTTTGCTATCTACCCCTATCGGACGGTATAATAAACTCATATGTCATTACTGAGCTTTTACGGACGCGAATGCCCACACTGCCTTACTATGGAACCTCTTATCGTCCAGCTTGAAAAGGAACTCGGCGTTTCTGTTGAGCGTTTAGAGGTCTGGCACGACAAGGAGAATGCAGCGGTGCTTTCCGGATATGATCGTGGTGTTTGCGGCGGTGTTCCATTTTTCTTTAATACAGATACTAAGAAATCGATTTGCGGAGAGGCTTCGCTTGAAGAACTTACTGCATGGGCGAAAACGGATACGCCATAATGCGGCTTACACTGAGAAAATTTTTGTATTGGGATACTATCGCGCGTAATCTCGCGCTTGCGGGTGATTCTGAATGGCAGTCTCGTCCTGAGGAAACTCAGGACGAAATATTCCACCGTATTATGAGTACAGGCAGCGCGACCGTGTTTGGGGAAAAGTACGGA